>JBILVU010000025.1:0-53211 GCA_044370285.1 Prosthecobacter sp. | reverse complement strand
AAGCCCTCAAGCAACTCTTCACCCATCAACCCGACCGCGCCATCGCCGCTGCCGCCACCGCTTTGAAGGAAGCCGACACCACCACGAAGCAGCTCGCCCTCTCGCTGCTCGCTTCATCGAAAGACGACACCGTCATCACCGAGTGGCTCGACCTCCTCGCGCAAAACAAAGCCCCCGCCGCCATCCAGCTCGACATCCTCGAAGCCGCCGCCACCCGCGAAAGCCTCAATGCCAAACTCGCCGCTCTCCAAACCCAAAACACCGAACTCCTCGAAGGCGGCGATGTCACCCGCGGCCGCGACCTCGTCACCAATCACCTCGGTGCCAACTGCATCGCCTGCCACACCATCGAGGCGAAGGAAGGCAGCCAGGTCGGCCCCAATTTGAAAACCATCGGCAGCCAAAAAGACCGCGCCTACATCCTCGAATCCCTTTTGAACCCGCTCGCCGTCGTCGCTCCTGGCTATGGCCTCGTTTCCATCACCCTCAAGAACGGCAAAAGCCTCTCTGGCGCTCTCGACAAAGAAGACGCCACCCAAATCATCCTCCGCTCCCCCGACGGCAAAACCCAAAAAGTCCCCCGCGCACAAATCGCCACCTCCACCCCACCCATCAGCGTCATGCCCCCCATGCTCGGCATCCTCACCAAAACGGAGATCCGCGATGTCGTGGCCTACTTGGCGAGCTTGAAGGCGAAGAAGAAGTGAGGCCTCACATCCACGCCCCTTGAGCCTCACACTTTCAACTATCGACTCCTGCCCTTTCATACGCCTCCCTTTTCTTCGCCAACACCGACGCCCAATTCATCCGCCTCACCCGCCTGGGCCACCACGCGCAGCTCGCCGCAAATTCCCCAACACCTTCGCCTTTATCACCGAGGTGGAGGCGTATCGGGTGAGGTGAAAGGCTCGTTTGAGAATTAGGGGCCGCCTGCAAAAAGTGTGCTTGAGATTCCCGATGCTCTGCGACTAGGATCACCAGTCACACCAGCCAAAAGCTACCCATGAAGGCCAAGAAGACAGCAAAGACTCCAAAGCCTCTTTATCGGCAGAAGATCACCAAGCGAAGCCAGCCCAAGACCTTAGACCCGAGAGGCTTCAAGGACGCGTCAGTGCTGAGAGAGGAGCCTGTGGTCTATGGAGCGAAATCTCCGCGCTCAATCGAGTTATTCGCTGGTGCCGGTGGTCTTGCAATAGCCTCGTCCAACGCGGGATTCAACCACGACGCCGTTTTGGAGTACAACCATGACGCCTGCGAGACGATCAGGTTTAATCAACGGCGTGGTTTTGATCTAGTCCGCCATTGGCCGTTGATCGAAGGTGATGTTCATCATCAAGATTTCACAGCATGGAAGGATAGGATTGATCTCGTTTCTGGTGGGCCACCATGCCAGCCATTCTCAATAGGCGGCAAGCATCAAGCGATGGCAGACAGACGAAACTTGTTTCCTGAAGCGGCGCGAGTCGTGCGGGAAACACGGCCTCGAATGTTTGTCTTTGAGAATGTTAAAGGACTGACTCGCCAGGCTTTTGCCAAATACTTTGGCTACATCGTTCTGCAACTGAGCTATCCCGATATCGTACGCAGCCCTTCCGAGGACTGGCTCGATCATCTGTCGCGCTTGGAGCGCATTCGCACTCAGGGTGCCAAACCTGATCTGCGCTATCGAGTCGTCTGGCGCTTGCTCAACGCAGCTGATTATGGAGTTCCACAGAAGAGGGAACGTGTGTTCTTCGTCGGCTTCCGCTCGGATATTGAGGTTCCCTGGTCTTTCCCGGCTCCCACTCATTCCAAGCAAGCACTCCTTCACTCTCAATGGGTCACGGGCGAGTACTGGGAACGACATGGTGTTTCAAAGCGTGCGCGGCCTGCTGCTCCAGCACACTTCAACTTTACCGAAGAAACTGAGCTTAATCTCCATGGCACTAGAAGCCGGTTGCCGTGGCTCACGGTTCGTGACGCGATCTCCGACCTCGGTGAGCCTGCTCGCAATAAGAGCAGCGTTCTGTTCCCCAATCACGTTCTCCAAACGGGGGCAAAATCGTATCCGGGGCACACGGGCAGCCCCCTTGATGAGCCCGCAAAAACCCTGAAAGCTGGGGACCATGGCGTCCCCGGTGGAGAGAATATGGTACGATTCCCCAATGGCGAAGTCCGCTATTTCACGGTGCGCGAGTCATGCCGTCTTCAAACCTTCCCGGATGAGTATGTGTTTGAGGGAAGCTGGAGCGAGAATATGCGGCAACTTGGCAACGCCGTGCCAGTGACGCTGGGCGAAGTGGTGCTGAAAAGCGTCAAAGCCACCATCGCGAAGCATGACTTCACAACGACTCCTCGCCTCTTCTAATGGCCGCTGATTCAAATCCCACCGAAGTTCTGACCCAAGTCATTGAACTCGCAAAGAAACTACCTTCGGATCCGGCGGAGTATGCCGAACTGCCCCCGAACAAACGCCGCACGCTAAGAGCCGCATTAGAACAGCTTGTTGGCAAGCTCAGTTCCATCTCCGAAGCGCTTGATTCAGTCCGACAGCCCAAACATGTCTTTGACCCGACGAGTCCCAAAATCATCGGCAAGATCGTGGCCGACACTCTCTTGCTCCAAGAACGCGAACCACTCGCGGCTGTGTCCAAGCAGCCATTTTACGGTGCTGGCGTTTACGCCATTTATTACCGTGGGAATTTAGCGCCCTACAAACCGATCTCCGGCATTGATCATCCCATCTACGTTGGCAAAGCTGATCCTGCCGAGATGCACGCGGCAACGGCTGCGGCCCAGGGAGCGCGGCTGCACACGCGACTCAAAGATCATGAGCGGAGCATTTCCAATGCTACAAACCTCGACATTGCCGACTTTGACTGCCGTTATCTCGTCGTCCGCAGCGCATGGATTGAGACTGCGGAGCATTTGCTGATCAACTGGTTCCAGCCCGTCTGGAACAACGAGATGAAGGTGTGTTATGGCTTCGGCAAGCATGGCGACAGTGCGGGAACGCGTAAAAATGAACGCTCGCCTTGGGACACCATCCATCCAGGCCGCCCGTGGGCTACCTCTGAGCAAAACACTCCTAACAAGCGCAGCGTCGACGACATTTTGAAAGACATCGCTGCTCACTTCGCAAAGTCCCTGTCGAAGAAATAGACGTGGAGCGAAGCATCGAGGAAAGCAGGAGTGGGTCAGGCTGCAACGGCTTGGCAAAAGTTCGGCATTTAGGAGTTCGCGACTTCGGTTTCCTCCAGAAAGTGGTTCAGTTCCTCTGGCACCCTCTTGAGCGCACCCTTCCCGTCAAGACGCCTCATCCGCAGGCTCATCCCGCCATGCGGAACCGCAGATGGCCGCCTGGATGCGGCCAAGTCTCCTGCTTTGTCTGCATGAGCTAACGCGGATCTTGGATGGTTCGTGGCTTTGTGTGCGTGGATGGCCGCAGACCACTCATGGTTCCCGGGATTGTCTGTATGAGTCACCGCAGACCCTGTATAGATCGTGGCTTTGTCTGCAGAGATGCCCTTGTTGCATGTGTTTAGCAGCCTTGTTCGCCACATCCGCATTCTCCACTAAAAGGACTTCAATTTTAATACCACATTAAAAACAAAGTCTTTAACTAGCAATGCATCGTCGGAGCCTGGGATGCTGCACGCGCTGCCCTGCCCGAAAAGGAGCGCGACCAGCTCGACACCCCTCTGCGCCTGCTGCGCACTGGCATCGCTTGGCTCAAAACGAAGGACGAAGGTCAACTGCTAACCCTCCCCGAGAAGAGCGCCGCCTTCTCCGCGAGGCCCTGAAGATGCCGCCGGAGAAATAGATCTTGGGTTCACGCGATGGAAGAATTACTTGAGGTTCGTCCGCCTACGCTCTCCTCAAATCGAGCGTCATCGGGAACTCCGCCATGCCTTCGATCTTTTTCGGCTTCATCGGCCCAGGCGTGTGACCGTAGGGGAAGAAGCGGGCGAGGCGGCGGCTTTCGGCTTCGTAGCTGTTCACGGGGAAGACGTCGTAACTGCGGCCACCGGGATTGGAGACGTGATGGGTGCAGCCTCCGATGCTGCGGCCGTTCCAGGTGTCCACGATGTCAAAGGTGAGCGGGGCATGGACACCGATGGTGGGCTGCAAACATTCGCCGGGCTGCCAGGCACGGTAGCGCACGCCAGCGACGTGCTCGCCGACGGTGCCGGTGGGATGCAGCGGCACTTCGATGCCGTTGCAGGTGATGATGTAGCGCCCGCTGACGAGGCCCTTCGTTTTGAGCTGCACGCGTTCGAGGCTGCTATCCACAAAGCGCACGGTGCTGCCAGCGCTGCCTTCCTCACCAAGGACGTTCCAGGGCTCCAAAGCGGTGCGTACTTCCAGATTCACACCGCGCTGGGTGATGTGGCCGATGGCGGGGAATTTGAACTCGAAGTGCGGTGCAAACCACTCGGCCTTCAAATCGTAGCCGTAGCTCTGCATATCGGCCATGACGTCGGTGAGGTCATCCCAGACGAAATGCGGCAGCAGGTAGCGATCATGCAGCTCAGTGCCCCAGCGCACGAGTTTTTGCTCGTAAGGCTGGTCCCAGAAGCGAGCGATGGCGGCACGCAGCAGCAGATGCTGCGCGAGGCTCATCTCGGCATGCGGCGGCATTTCAAAGGAGCGTAGCTCGACGAGCCCGAGGCGGCCGGTGGCGCTGCCGGGATCGAAGAGCTTGTCGATGCTGAATTCGGTGCGGTGCGTGTTGCCGGAGGCATCGCAGAGCAGATTGCGGAAAATTCGATCGACGAGCCACGGTGGCGTGTGGCCGTTGCGAGCGGTGTGGCGGCTGAGTTCTTCAAACGCCAGTTCCAGCTCGAAGAGCGCATCATTGCGCGCTTCATCGACACGCGGATGCTGGCTGGTGGGGCCGATGAAGAGGCCGGCGAAGAGGTAGCTGAGGCTGGGATGATTGTGCCAGTAACCGAGCAGGGACTTCAGCAGGTCAGGGCGACGCAGCAGGGGCGAGTCCTTCGGCTGCGCACCGCCGAAGACGATGTGATTGCCGCCGCCGGTGCCGGTGTGGCGACCGTCGATCATGAATTTCTCCGTGCCGAGGCGGGTGAGCCGCGCTTCTTCGTAGAGCGTCTTGGTGTTGCTCACGAGTTCGTTCCAGGTCGTCACGGGATGCATGTTCACCTCGATCACGCCGGGGTCAGGCGTGACCTTGATCACGTTCACGCGTGGATCATACGGCGGCGGTGTGCCTTCGATCATGACGGGCATTTTCAAAGCCGCCGCAACATCTTCCACCGCGGCGACGAGATCGAGATAGTCCTCGATCTTCTCCACCGGCGGCATGAAGACATGCAGGCGGCCGCCACGCGGCTCCAGACACACGGCGGTGCGGATCACCGCGGCGGCGGACTCCTGCGGCTGTGGGAAACGCTCGGGCGAGTTCGCTGGCAAGGGCTCCAGCTTCACCCGCTCGGGCTTACCTTGGCCTGCGTGGATGCCTTGGCCATAGCTGGATGGCAGGGGCATGTCCTCCAGCCAATCCGCCACGGCACCGAGGAAGTGCTGACGGCTCTCGGGACGCGGCGGCAGATCCGGCCAGTCGTTCAGTGGATCGGCGGGATAGATCCACGGGTAATCTTTGGCGCTGACCCATGGCAGGCTGTCGAGCGGCAGGCGCAGGCCCATGGGCGAATCACCGGGGATCAGATACATCGTGTCATCTCGCACAAACCACGGGCCGCTCTGCCAGCGCAGTTCTCTGCCCTGCTCGGTGCGTTGCAGCGGCAGGGCGAAGCCGGTGATCTTGTTCAGCCCTTCTTCAAAGATGCGGGCCAGTCGCTTACGCTCGTATTCATCCTTCAGGTTCGACTTCAGCGGATCGACGTTCACCGGCAGACGCTTCTCTTTCCAAAGGTAGTAGAAAGCATCTTCGTAGCTGGGTTTCAGCCACTTGGGATCCACTCCCAGCGCGGCGCTCAGCGCCATGCCAAAGCGATACGCTTCATTCTCGCTGTGGCCGTAGTTCTTCGATTCATCACCGATGAGGGAATCATCACGCCACATGGGCAAGCCGTCCTTGCGCCAGTAGCAGCCCAGCGCCCAGCGTGGCAGTTGCTCGCCGGGATACCACTTGCCCTGGCCGAAGTGCAGCAGCCCGCCGGGGCCAAACTGCTTTCGCAGGCGCTTCACCAGCACATGGGAAAGCTCCCGCTTCTTCGGACCCACGGCCGCCGTGTTCCACTCCGCGCCTTCCATGTCGTCGATGGATACAAACGTCGGCTCGCCGCCCATCGTCAGGCGCACATCGCGTTGGATGAGATCCTCGTCGATGCGGTGGCCTAGCGTTTCGATCTCCGCCCATTGCTCCGGCGTGTAAGGCTTCGTCACACGAGCGGATTCAAAGATGCGCGTCACGCTCATCTCATGCTCGAATTCCACCTCGCACAGCTCCAGCCCGCCGGTGATCGGCGCGGCGCTGGTGGGGTCCGGCGTCGCCGCCAGCGGCAGATGGCCTTCACCCGCCAGCAGTCCTGAGGTGGGATCGAGGCCCACCCAGCCCGCGCCGGGCAGATACACCTCACACCAGGCATGAAGGTCAGTGAAATCCACCTCGGTGCCGCTCGGGCCGTCCAGGGACTTCACATCTGGCTTGAGCTGGATCAAATAACCGCTCACAAAACGCGAGGCGATGCCCATGTGCCGCATGATTTGGCACATCAGCCACGCCGAGTCACGACACGAGCCGCTACCCAGCTCCAGCGTCTCCTCCGGCGTCTGCACCCCCGGCTCCATGCGGATCAGATAGCTGACGTCTTCGCACAGCATCTGGTTGATCATCACCATGAAGTCATTCGTGTGCATCGGCTCCTTCAGCCCGTGCAGCTTCTGCCGGATCTCGCGCAGGTACTCGCCCAGCAGCGGCGTCAGCGGCAGCTTGCGATGATACGGCTCCAGCTCATGCACCAGCACCGGATCGTATTTGAAAGGCACCCGCTCCGCCTGCGGCTCCAGAAAGAAGCCAAACGGATTGTACACCGACATGTCCGCCACCACATCCACTTCGATGCTCAGCTCCGTCGTCTTTTCCGGGAAAACCAGCCGCGCCAAGTAGTTCCCCTGCGGGTCCTGCTGCCAATTGATGAAATGCTCCTCCGGCGTGACCTTCAGCGAGTAGCTCAAAACAGGCGTGCGGCAGTGCGGAGCTGGTCGCAGCCTGACCACTTGCGGCCCCAGCGAAATGGGGCGGTCATATTTGTACTTGGTGACGTGACGGAGAGCGACGTGGATGGACATGGGTTGGGCCTAGACAATTAAGCACAGCCCGTGCCAGCCGCCACACGGCCCTTTTTTCCTTTCTTGTCACCTTCGGCGAAACCTGAAACACTCCCCGCCATGCTTCGCCGCGTCTTTTTCGCCCTTTTGGCCTCCAACGCTGTTTTTGCCGCGCCGGATATCGACCTCGGTCTCACACCGGAAATGCTCCACGGCATCATCCGCGAGGTCGCGGCGAAAATCGAGGCTCGCCACGGCTCCGAGCGTCCCGAGGCCGAAAAGCTTGTCGAACGCATCGAGGCCATTCTCGCCACCGAGCCGCCTGCTCCGCGTGAGGGCGATCGAAATCAGGCCATCGCCTTGGACATGAGTCTAATCAACGTGAACGCCAGTGCCAAGTCCACGCTCGGCGGCTTTCGTGGCTACGTGTTCGATGGCTCCCTCACCGGCTGCCTCCAGACCTACCGCGACCTGGAAAAGCTCGACACCCGCGACGCCGACGAGGTCCTGCGCTGGATCGACATGCATCGCGCCGCCGAGGAGCTCGATTGGGTGGACAAGGCCTCGCTTTGCAAGCAGCGAGCCATCGGGGCCGCACGAGCCCTTGTCTCCCGCGAGCCGAAAAATCCCGCCGCGCAGGTGCTGCTTGCCAGCGCCCTCGACTGGGATGACGACAGCGGCCCCGAGACGCTCGCCGCGCTGAAAACCGCCCTCAAACTCGACCCGAAGCACCCGATGGCCACGGCGAAGCTGCTCCTGCGCCGCATTCACATGGCCCTCGCAGCCGCTGCCACTCGCCAGCCAGCCGCGTTGGACGAAAGAGGCATCGACACGCTGCGCCCGCTTTACGACCGTCCGCTCAGCTCCGAAGAGGTCGCCGCCTTCGACAAAGAGCTGCAAGCCGTCGGCAAGGAAGTCGATCAACTCCTCGCCATCGCCAGCGAGCGGCAGGACCTCAGCGGCTTTTTGCATGGCGCGATGCTGCGCCTGGAGCTTCGCAAGAGCCTCGTGGCCGCCGTCGTCTCGCAAAAGCGTCCGCCGGACATCTCGTTCGAGGCTTTTGCCGCCGAGGTGAGCCAGCGGCAGATCTCGCAGCTCTTCGTCGTGCTCGATGACCCCGCGCTGTTTGGCCGCGCAGTCCAGCTCGCCGGCACGAATGCCGAGGCGGTCGGCACGCTCGTCATGCTCCACCTCGTCGGCCAGATGATGCACCGCGCCACCGAGGGTCGAGAGCCTAGCGAGGAGCAAAATGCCCGCGTGAAAGCCGTCACGGAGCGTCTCGTGCAGATCGCCCGTGCCGATGACTCGCTGAACGCCGCCCGCGCCGCCGAAGCCGTGTGCATCATCGGCATGGTGCGTGTCATGATGGATCAAAAGCCGGATCACATCGACATGCTCCACCGCACCCTCCAGCTCGATCCCTTCCGCCATCGCACCCTCGGCTTCCTCGCTGCAGCCGCCATGACGCTGAAGGAGAAGCAGAATGTCACCGCCACCGCCGTCATGACCCTCCAGCTCGCCACCCTCCCCGGCCTGCCCACCCGCAAGCTCGCCGCCGCCGGTGCCGCGAAGATCGGCGACTACGACACCGCCCTCCGCCTCCTCGACGACGGCGCCAAGGAAAAGCCCGGCGATCTCATGCTCCTCCACCAGCGCATCGCCACCCTCCTCCGCCAGAGCCAGAGCAAAGCCGCCATCAAAAAAGCCACCCTCCTCTATGGCGACATCACCCCCGACACTCTCCTCGAAAAGACCGCCACCCTCGAAAAAGACGATCGAGGGACCTTTCTGCACACCTACCTCCTCCATCTCCTCCTCAAACCCGAAACCCAAACCGCCTCCGAACTCCTCACCAAGCTCCTCGACTAGCAGATGTTGGATAAAAGCACCGCGGAGGAGGTGCGGAAGTGGATGGAGAAGTAGTTATCGACCATAACAGATGCCATGAATCGATGTGTGAGACCTCTTCTCCTTTCTCTCCTGGCGCTGTTTACCCTCGCCGGGGCCGCCGCTGTCTCCGTAGTGACGTCCTACTATTCGGGGTTCATCACGTTGCAGATCGATGACTCGGATGCAGAGGCAGTAGGAACCATTCGTCGAATGGGGTTCCCGGTGTGGTATTGTGAGCAAGCTCCCGGCATCGGTATGGGTGGTCTGAAACTCGACCGCTTCGTGCTCAACAGCGCCGTCTGGTTCGTTTTCTTTGCCCTCATCGTGGTCACTCTCGTGTGGAAGACCCGCCCATCACGGGACGGCGGCAGATAGGGCGAGCCGGAGGCTCGTGAGAACCTAGCCGGTGGTGAAACCACCGGAAACGATGCCTCAACCTCCACGCTTGGGTATTCGCGCCCCGGAGGGAGCGCGAGAAGCCACCGAAGTCCCGAAACTCCTCGAATCCTTCTCGCGCTCCCTTCGGGGCGCGAAACCTTTGCCGAGAAACCTGCCAAATTCCGGGGGCTTCACCCCCGGCTACCCTCTTTCGAGCCTCCGGCTCGCCAAGGCCCGCAAGCAACGTGATCGCGTGACATCTTGACCTCACCACCGCCCCACGGCAGCATGCGCGACACCGCCGCCAATAACTTCCTCAGTCCATGCCCGGACTCTACATCGCCATCGCCTGCATCTTCGCGCTCATCGCCGCGATGGAGCTGGGCCGACGGTTGTTGTATCGTTTCAACAAGCTGCATTGGCTGACTGGGACCACGTTTTGGTTTGGTTTGGCTTGGGTCATGGCGGCGGTCACATCACTTGTCGTGGGAAGCGTCGTTGACTGGGTGATTTGGACCGTGGTGATGGCTTTGGGCCAGACACTGATCATGAGCTTCGCCTCATGGATCATCCTGAAGTTTCGATTACGTGGCAGAGCGATCATTCGTAGCTGGGTGCTGGCAGGCATCAGTTTGGCCGCAGGGTGTTTCACAATCTGGAAGGTGAGTTTCTTTTTTGGTCTCCCGCGTGACTTGATGGGCTTTGTCCTTCAGCAGAAGGCTCCCTGGATTTTTTATGTCCATGATGTCTCGACACATGCCTGGACCGATTTCACGGCCAGAATGAAAATTGAGTTCCCTCCAGGTGCGCTTGCCAAGGCAGTCGAAGGCCTGTCCAAGCGGGATGGGAATAACGGTCGTGTCATTTATTCGTGGGAACTCATTCAAGATGGCAGAATACAAGTCAGCTGCACCATCGAGACAGACCCTGACCATACCTTCGCCGAAATTGCCTACGGGGCCGACTAACAGAAGGTCCTCCCTCCTTGACCTTTCCATCTGCCCTCGGCAGCAAGGCACCAAAACTCGCCCATCGCGAGAGTAGGCCGACTTCCGAGCCGGAGGCTCGTGAGAACCTAGCCGGTGGTGCAACCACCGGAAACCAGGCATCAACCTCCTCGCTTGGGTATTCGCGCCCCGGAGGGAGCGCGATAAGCAACCGGAGTCCTGTGACTCCTCGCATCCTTCTCACGCTCCCTTCGGGGCGCGAAACCTTTGCCGAGACACACGCCAAATTCCGGGGGCTTCACCCCCGGCTACCCTCTTTCGAGCCTCCGGCTCACCAAGACGCGCAGGCAAGCTGGTCGCGTGACATCTTGACCTCCCCATCCCCCCACGGCAGCATGCGCGGCACTTTCATGAGCGACACCGCCGCCAACACCATCGCCTGCCTGGGACCTGAGGGCAGTTTCTCGCACCTCATCACGCAGATGCGCTTCCCCGATGTCACGGTGAGCCTGCGGGATAACATCGGCGATGTCTTCGACTTCCTCAGCAGCCGCCCGGATGCCCTCGGCATCGTGCCCATCGAAAACTCCTCCGGTGGCTTCATCATCGACACGGTGGACCGCCTGCTCGATGCCCGCTGCCAGCTCAGCATCGTCGAGGAACTCACGCTCGATGTGAAACTGGCCCTGCTCGGTCGCCCTGGCGAGGAGGTGCGCACCATTCACTCCCACGCGATGCCGTTTTTCCATGGCGATGACTGGCTGAAGGCGCACTACCCGCACGCGAAACGCATCGTCGAGCCTAGCACCGCCAAGGCCGCCGAAAAAGCCGCCGCCACGCCCGGAGCCGCCGCCATCGGCCCACGACAAAACGCCGAGCGGCATGCGCTGAGTATCCTGCACTTTCCCATCGCCGGTGAGGTGCCAAACATCACGCAATTCTTCCTCCTCGGCCATACGGCGAACTCGCCGGACACCACGCACAACCGCACCGCCCTCGTCGTCGAGCTGCCGGACCGCCCCGGCAGCCTCTGTCGCTTCCTCACGCCGCTGAGCGAAGGCTCCATCAATCTCAAGCGCCTCGAATCCCGCCCCATCCGCGGCCAGCCGAACAAATACCGCTTCTACATCGAGATCGAAGGCAGCACCGCCGATCCTCACGTGCAGGCTGCTCTCGCTCAAACGCACGCCGATGGTGCCACGACGCGCCGCATCGGCTCGTATTGCTCCGGCACGCGGTTTGAGTCTTGAGCAAGGAACTCTCCTCCTAGAGCACCCCGGAGGGCAAACTGACGTTTGCCGCTACGAGTGTATCGAGAGCCGCCATGTAGCGGAAGTCGTCAGACTTCCCCTCAGGCTCTGCTTCAAACGAGCGTCCCACTCACACTCGTGGCCGCCAGATGCGCCAGCGCCTCCGGTCCGATGGGCTCCTCAGCCTGCCAAGGCAGCCAGGCGGTGCGGGTGGCTTGTTTTTGGACGACTTCGTCGATGTAGCGATGCTCGGCGTGCTCGCGACGTTGCAGCAAGGGATCGCAGGAGCCGCTGTGGAGGAGGCTTTGATTGATGACCCATGCGTAGGGTTCGATGCGGGCGCGGCGGAGATCAGCCTGAAGCGCGGCGGCCTCATGCACGGGCGTGGCCTCGGGCAGGGTGATGAGGAGGATGTGCGTGAAGGCGGGATCGCGCAGGTGTTCGAGGAGTTTCAGCACTTCCTCGGGTTGTGTGCTGCGGGCTTGGCGCTCGAGTTCGCGTTGGTAGGCCTCGCTGGCATCGAGAAGAAGCAGCGTGTGGCCGGTGGGCGCGGTATCGAGCACGACGAAGCGTTTCGTGCCTTGTCCCACCTCGCGGGCAAAGGCGCGAAACACGGCGATCTCCTCCGTGCAGGGCGAGCGGAGGTCTTCTTCGAGCAAGGAACGGCCTGCGGCATCCATTTGGGTGCCTTGATTGGCCATGACCTCGGCGGTGTAGGCGGCGGTTTCGGCGGCGGGATCGATTTTGCTCGTCGTGAGGCCTTCCACCTGCCCGGCGAGCGTTTGCGCGATGTGCGCGGCGGGATCGGTGGTGCTGAGGTGGACGCTGTGCCCACGCTTCGCCAGCAACACGGCGATGGCGGCGGCGACGGTTGTTTTGCCCACGCCTCCTTTGCCCATCGTCATGATGACGCCGTGACCTTGCTGCTCGATGCCGCTGACTAGATCAGCGAGGCTTTGCATCTCCGGCGCGGACCATTCGGCGAATGTTGCATGCGGCTCGGTGGCGATGTCTTCGGTCAGCAAGGCTCTCACCCCATCGATGCCGAGGATGTTGATGGAGCGCAGCGGCACGATGAAACTCGGCATGCTGTCGATGAAAGGCAGCGCGGCACTCAAAGCGGCTTCACCACGCTGCTGCATGGCTTGTGCGATGGGATCGGCCGTGTAGGCGCGTTCGCCAGAACGCGGTTTGGGCAACGCGAGGCCGTCAGACCGCAAACTGGCGTTTGCGCCTACAAACACGCCGTTGATGACGAGGCATTGATTCGCCACCCCGAGCGCACGCAGCTCCTTCGAGGTGCGCTCGGCCTCACGCAGCGCGGAGAGTTGTGGACGGCTCACGAGCACCAGCGTGGTCGCGGTGGCATCGGCGAGCGTGTTCACGGTGGCTTCGTAAATGCCGCGCTGTTTTTCCAATCCGGCCAGCGGGCCGAGGCAGGACGTGCCGCTGGTGTTTTTATCGAGAAACTGATCCCAGGCCTTCGCCAGGCTCATGAGCCGCAGCGTGTGACCGGTGGGCGCGGTATCGAAGATGACGTGGTCATAAGCCTTCGCGGCATTTGGATCGCCGATGAGGCCGGAGAACTCATCAAACGCCGCGATCTCCACCGTGCAGGATCCGGAAAGCTGCTCCTCCATGCTGCGCAGCGCC
This sequence comes from Prosthecobacter sp., assembly GCA_044370285.1. Lineage (GTDB taxonomy): Bacteria > Verrucomicrobiota > Verrucomicrobiia > Verrucomicrobiales > Verrucomicrobiaceae > Prosthecobacter. The sequence continues at coordinate 39,857 of JBILVU010000025.1, read as the reverse complement.
GCCTCCGGCAGCAGGCCGCGCATCGGGCCGATCAAACGCTCGCGATACGCCGCCGCGGCGGCCACGGGATTGATGTTCAGCGCATGGAGTCCCGGCGCAGCCACGATGGGCGTGGGAGCATTCGTGAGAGTCGTTTCGAGCACCTCATCGAGATTCGATGCCGGGTCGGTGCTCACCAGCAGCACGCGTTTGCCAGCCTCGACGAGTCGCAGCGCCGTGGCGCATGAGAGCGAGGTTTTTCCCACGCCGCCCTTGCCGGTGAAAAAGAGGAAGCGTGTCGATGTGGCGGCCTGCGGCAGGTAAGTGGGTAGGTTCATGATTTGGCCTCCTCGATGCCCAGCACCGTGCGGAAGAACACCGGACGCTCGTCATGGTTCGGATAGCGGCCCTTCAGATAGACTTCGCCGTCGATGAAGATGACTGGCAGCACGGTGGTGCCTTCTTTTTCGAGCAGCGCCTTCACTGCCGCGTTCTTCGCAAAGGCCATCGGCTGCTGCCCCAGGTTCTGGCGCTCGATTTTCACGCCCATGTTTGCCAGTTGCGACAGCGACGCCGCGAAGTTCACGAGATCAGGATCAATGCTCGGTCCGCAAATCCCCGTGGAGCAACACATGGGCGGATCAAAGACCTGGATGGTTTTCATGAGGGGAGGCTCGTCCTGTACATAAGCAAGTAAAGCCCCGTCACTGAGCGAAACTTGTTGCTCGGTCATACTATTTGGCTAAAAAGCCAAATAGATGCCCGCCGCCAAAAAATGCCTCGAAGACCGTGCCGCCGTGATCAAGGCACTTGGTCATCCCTCGCGCCTGCGCATCGCTGAGGCTCTCATGAAGGGCGAGATGTGCGTGTGCGACCTGAAAGAGCTCGTCGGTGCGGACATGTCCACGGTTTCAAAACATCTCACGCTGATGCGCGAGGCCGGTGTGCTGAACTGCGAGAAGCGCGGGCTGAACATCTACTACTCGCTCGCCTGCGACTGCTTCGGCGACTTTCTCCGCTGCGTGGACAAGCTGGCCTGCGGCGGCAAAAAAACCACCTGCTGCTAATTTTCCCCATGAACATCACTGACCTCCTTACCGCGCTGCGCACCCACGCCGATAAACCGCTCGCCTTCGTCCTTCCCGATGGCGGCCTGATCCCCGCCCACTTCCACATCACCGAGGTCGGCCACGTCACGAAGCGCTTCATCGACTGCGGTGGCACACGGCGCACGCTGGAGACCTGTTTGCTGCAAACCTGGGTCCATGACGATGTCGATCATCGCCTCCACGCCGGCAAACTGGCCACCATCTTCGATCACGCCGGCGATGTCTTGCCACATCACGAGCTGCCCGTCGAAATCGAATACGAAGACGGCGTCGTCGCGCAGTTCCCCGTCGAAAGCAGCGAGATCATCGACGACCAACTCGTCTTCCGCTGCGGCTGGAAGCACACCGATTGCCTCGCGCGTGGCATTTGTCTTCCTGGCGAATGCTGCACGACTCCAGAACCCGTTTCCTGCTGCACACCCGGCTCCAAATGCTGCTAGCGCGAAAAATGACGAAACCAGAATGATGAAGGCCGAATGAATGCCCAAGCCCCAATGCTCCAACGGCACACTAACTTCGTCATTCGCTCCTTCGGATTTCATTCGTCATTCTAAATTCCTCATTCGTCATTTCGACAGCTCCAAGATTTCTTTCTTCCCATGACTCCTCCCAAACCCCTCGTCCTCATCCTCTGCACCGGCAATTCCTGCCGCTCTCACCTTGCCGAAGGCCTGCTGCGCCATGTCGCCGGTGACATCCTCGAAGTCGCCAGCGCTGGCTCGAAGCCTGCGGGCTACGTGCATCCGCTCGGCATCAAAGCGATGGCTGAAATCGGCATCGACATCGCTGCGCACACGAGCAAGCACATGAACGACTTCCTCGTCCGCGATGTGGAAACCGTCATCACCGTCTGCGGCAACGCCGATCAAGCCTGCCCGATGTATCCCGGCCAGCTCAACCGCCACCACTGGCCCTTCGACGACCCCGCCCACGCCACCGGCAGCGAGGAGGAAATCATGAACGTCTTCCGTCGCGTGAGGGATGAAATCAAAGCCGTCTTCACCGCGTATGCGGACGGTCGTCGTGATCAAATGAAGGCATCCAAAGCATGAAATCTCTCCGCACCGCATTCCTCGGCGAACTCATTGGCACGTTCATCATCGTCTTTTTCGGCTGCGGCGTCGTCGCGGCCTCGGTGACGACTGGGGCGCAGTCGGGCGTGTTTCAAGTGGCCATCGTTTGGGGCATCGGCGTGGCGCTGGCCATTTACAGCACGGCGGCGCTCAGCGGAGCCCATTTGAATCCCGCCGTGACCATTTCGCTCGCGGTGCATCAGCATTTTCCTTTCTCACGCGTACTGCCCTATATCGTCGCGCAGCTCGGCGGAGCCTTTTTGGCTGCTGCGACGGTGTTTCTCTTCTTCGCCGATGCGTTGAGCATCCACGAAGCCGCCAACGGCCTCACACGCGGCCTCGCAGGCAGCGAAGGCTCCGCGATGGTGTTTGGCGAGTTCTTCCCGAATCCCGGCGGCAAACCGCTCGCGGAGGCAAAGGCCATCGTGACGCACTTCCGCGCCTTCGGCATCGAAGTCATCGCCACCGCCGTTTTGATGCTCGTTATCCTCGCGGTGACCGACGAACGGAACCAAGAACGCCCCGCGCATCACGCGCCCGTGCTCATCGGTCTCACCGTCACGCTGCTCATCTCCATCTGCGGACCGCTCACGATGGCCTGCTTCAATCCGGCCCGTGACCTCGGCCCGCGGCTCTTCTCCGCCGTCGCAGGCTGGGGCAGCGTTCCTTTCACCGCGAACGGCATCGGCTGGCTGACGGTGTACATCCTCGCTCCTGTGCTCGGTGCGGTGTTGGGCGGCTTTGCCCACCGCTTTCTGCTGAAGCCCGGCTATGCCGAGGCTTCATGATTAGAGCTGAATCTGCATCGCCTGCGCAGCCCGATGCGCTTTCGCACGGGCTTCGTTGATGTTTTCTGCACGGGCAAGCGTCACCGCCATGCGGCGCTGGCCGCTGACGTTCGGTTTGCCGAAGAGTCGCACCTGCGTGTTCGGTTCGGCGAGCACTTTGTCGAGGCCGCCGAAGCGCACCTGGCTGGATTCACCTTCGACGAGCACGGCGCAGCTCGCACTGGGGCCATGCTGGTGGATGTTTGGAATCGGCAGGCCGAGGATGGCGCGGACATGGAGGGCGAACTGACTCAAATCCTGCGAGATGAGCGTGACGAGACCGGTGTCGTGCGGACGAGGCGAGACCTCGCTGAAGATGACGTCATCGCCTTTGATGAACATCTCCACGCCGAAGAGTCCGCGACCACCGAGAGCGCCGGTGATGGCTCCGGCCATGTGCTCAGCAGCTTCGAGGGCCTTTTTGGACATCGGATGCGGCTGCCAGGACTCGCGGTAGTCGCCCTTGATCTGCGTGTGGCCTACCGGAGCGCAGAACGAGGTGCCGCCCGCATGACGCACGGTGAGCATGGTGATCTCGTAATCGAACTCGACGAAGCCTTCGACGATGACCTTGCCTTTGCCGGCGCGGCCGCCTTCTTGCGCATACTTCCATGAGTACTCGATGTCCGACGCGGTTTTGACCACGCTCTGGCCTTTGCCGCTGCTGCTCATAATGGGCTTCACCACGCAGGGCATGCCGATCTTTTCAATGGCGGCGCGGAACTCCTCCTCGGTGCTGGCAAAGACATACGGCGAGGTTTTGAGGCCCAAATCTTCCGCGGCGAGACGGCGGATGCCTTCGCGGTTCATGGTCAGTTTGGCCGCACGAGCGGTGGGGACGACGTTGAGGCCCTGCGCTTCGAGTTCGACGAGTGTGTCCGTGGCGATGGCCTCGATCTCTGGGACGATGAGGGCGGGATTTTCCACTTCGATGAGGCGGCGCAGCGCCTCGCCATCGAGCATGGAGATCACATGGCTGCGATGAGCGACCTGCATGGCGGGGGCATTGGCATAGCGATCGACGGCGATGACCTCGCAGCCGAGGCGTTGCAGCTCGATGACGACTTCTTTGCCGAGTTCCCCGGAGCCGAGGAGCATGACTTTGGTGGCGGTGGAGGAAAGAGGGGTGCCGATGGTGGCCATGCGTGGATGTAGGCAGGGAAGGAAAGGCCTTCAACCGCCCATTCAGCCCTCTTTGGATACGAGCCGGTATTTGAACCGCTCGTCAAAGACACCACCCGCATGTTGGTCACAGCATTTTTTGCACGCGACGGGCTTGCGAAACTTCTTCACACGCCGCGCCACCTGCTGGCAGGACGGGCAGGCATAGACGAGCTTTCGATGCACTTCCTTGCGAGGCAGCGGCAGCGTGTGCCGCGCTCGTTCACCGGGGATGCCGAGATCCGCACAGGCTTGCCGCCATTCCGCGCCGTGTGGCTCGATGCGGCGTCCGCTGCGATGGTAGGCGATCAAATGGGCCAGCTCATGCTTCAGCGTGCGCTCCACCTGCCCTTCAAAATCCCGCAGCCGTGGATTCAGCTCAATGCGCCAGTGTGGGTAATGCGCATAGCCTGCGGTGCTGCGCAGCCGGGTGTTCCATTCCACTTTCAGCAGCCCTTTGGCACCTGGCATGCCGAGCTGCTCCAGCCAGGCTCCGGCCTGCGCTTCGAGTGCCTCATCCCGCACGCCCACCAGCTCCACCTCGGCCTTCTGCGGCTCCGGTGCAGGCGCAAACTCCCGCAGCGAGCGGATCGGCGCCCGTTTCGGCGAGGCGGTGAAGTCAAAGAAGAGCTGCGAGAGACTCAGCATGGCCATGTCACCTCTTCTTTTTCTCCTTCACCTGATGGGACTGCTCGCCCAGCGCATACAGCATGTCAGGCGACACCGATTCGAGGATGAAAACATTCGCGCCGATGGTGCTGCGAGCACCGATGACGGTATCACCGCCCACGATGGTGGCGTTGGCATACACGGTGACGTAGTCTTCGAGCGTCGGATGACGCTTTTTGCCACGCAAAGCCTGCCCGGCGGCGAGCGAGCGGGCCACGAGACCCACGCCTTGATAGAGCTTCACATGATTACCGAGCGCCGCCGTCTCGCCGATGACCACGCCGGTGCCGTGGTCGATGAAGAAATGCGTGCCGATCTCCGCGCCAGGATGGATGTCGATGCCCGTGCGGCCATGCGCCCACTCCGTCATCATGCGCGGGATGAGCGGCACGTTCTCTTTGTAAAGCACATGCGCCGTGCGCTGGATGGAGATCGCCTCCAGGCCCGGATAGGCGAGGATGATCTCCTCAAAGCTGCACGCGGCCGGATCGCCCTCGAAAGCAGCCTCCACATCCGTTTGCAGCAGCGCCCGCACCTTGGGCAACGCCAGCATGAAGCGGCACACGAGGCCCTCGCTCTCGGCGGGAGCTGTCTCGCCATTCAGACGCACCGTGCGGCGCACCTCGATGTTCAACCGCTGGCGAATGCCCGCCACCAGCTCATGCGTCATGAGCTGCAATTCGTCCGATGACACCGCTTCCTCGGAGAAAAAGCCGGGAAACAGCACATGCAGCAAATCCTCGCACAGCGACGCGATGGCCCGCTTCGAAGGCAGGTTCCCGCAATCGACGTGGTTGATCCCTCCGACCTCGCAATACGAGGTCATGAGGCTGGAAACGATTTCATCCTGGCGGCAATCCATGTGAAGGCTTGCGATACCGTGCCGTGAGGTGGATTCAAGCGCCGTGCATGCAGTGTGAATAAGTTGAGGCGCAAGAATGGCCTTCGTCCTCGGGTTTGAACTCTTCCATGAAGTTTCCGGCCCTTTTTCTCCTTCTCGCACTCGCCGCGCAGGCGCAGCAGCTCACGCTCAAAGTCACCACAGATCGTCCCGACGCGATGTACAAGGTCGGCGAGACCGCTACCTTCACCATTGAGGCCTCGCAGCCTGCGGACGTCACGCTCGTTTTCAGCAAAGACGGCCTCCAGCCACAACCCGCGAAGAAAGTGACGCTCAACGCCGGTAAGCTCGCGCTTAGCAGCAAACTCGACGAGCCCGGCTTCCTCCAACTCCGCGCCACCAGCGGCAAAACGACCGCCCTCGCCGCTGCGGCTTACGATCCGCTGCAAATCAAGCCGAGCCTGCCCGTGCCGGATGACTTCGATGCCTTCTGGTCGGCTCAAAAAGCCGCTCTCGCCAAAGTGCCGCTCAAATCGACGCTCACACCCGTCACGACGGCGGTGAAAGGCGTGGAGGCCTTTGATCTGCAAGTCGAGTGCCTCGGCGGAAAGCCCGTCTCCGGTTACTTTGGCCGACCGCAAGGCGCGAAGCCGAAATCTTTGCCCGCCATCCTTCATGTGCATGGCGCCGGTGTGCGCAGCTCTGGATTGGGCAGCGTGAGCTGGGCTCTCAATGAAGGCGGCATGCTCTCGCTCGACATCAACGCCCACGGCATCCCCAACGGCCAACCGGCTGCGTTTTACACCGCTCTGCAAACCGGCGAGCTGAAGGATTATTCCAAGTCCGGCAACAAGGATCGCGAGACGATCTACTTCAAAGGCATGTTCCTCCGCCTCATGCGTGCCATCGACTTCCTCACCGCGCAGCCGGAGTGGGATGGCAAAACGCTCATCGTTTATGGCAGCAGCCAGGGCGGCTTTCAGGCCCTCGCTGCGGCCGGACTCGACGAACGCGTCACCTTCATCTGCGCCGGTGTCCCCGCCGGTTGCGACCACACCGGCAGCCAGACGAACCGCATCAACGGCTGGCCCAAAATCGTCCCCAACGGCCCCGATGGCAAACCCGACGCCGCCGCGCAGCAAGCCGCCCGCTACTTTGACTGCGTGAACTTCGCCACCCGCGCCAAATGCCGAGGCGCCGCCGTCACCATCGGCTTCATCGACACCACCTGCCCGCCATCGAGTGTCTATGCCGCCTACAACGCCCTCCCCGTGCCGAAAAAGATCCACATCGACACCCTCGCCGGCCACACGAACACCCCTGCCGCGGTGAAGTTCATGCAGCAGGCCGCCTTCGAGCACGTGCGGGCGATGAAGTGAGCGAATATGGCGAAGCAAAGTAGTCCTCTCGCTCCGCGAGAGGAACTGAGCGTGTGGCAGGCCGAATGGCTGATGACATACGGGACTGCATCTGTTCGCGAAAGCTTCTGGCTCATTTGCTATCGCTTCGTTCCCCCCTTCGGGCAGCCTACGGCTGGCTATCTCCCTTCGGTCGGTTCGACGGAGCGAGATGGCTACTTTGCTGTCGCCTCCTACGAAGCTCCGAAAGTTTTCAAACTCGGCTTGGCAAAAGAGGAAGCTCGCCCTTCGAGCTTCGTCATTCCTTTTTCGCGGTGGCAATCCGCATCGGCATGGCTAAAGGCTCCGGCCCATCATGCAGCCGAACACGCCTCCGCCAGCCGCCCCCGAACATTCTGAGTCTGAACTCCTCGCCATTCGTCGCACCAAACTCGACGATTTGGTCAAAGCGGGTGTGGATGCCTTTGGCGGTCGTTTTGACACCACGCATCAACCCGGTGCGCTGAAAGCTGCGTTCGAGGAAAACCTCACCGTGAGCGTCGCGGGCCGTATTTTGAGCCGTCGCGAGATGGGGAAGGCCACCTTCTTTGACCTCGGCGACATCTCCGGCCGCATGCAGTGCTACTTGAGCAAGTCCGACGTGGGTGATGAGGCCTACGCGCAGTTCTCTGGCCTCGTCGATATCGGTGATTTCGTCGGTGTGGAAGGTTTCACCTTCATCACCAAGCGCGGGGAGAAGTCCATCCACATCAAAAAGCTCACGCCGCTGTCCAAAGCGCTGCGTCCGCTGCCGGACAAGTGGCACGGCGTCACCGACAAGGAGATCAAATACCGCCAGCGCTACCTCGACCTCATTTCCAATGACCGCAGCCGCGAGATCTTCGTCACGCGCAGCAAGATGGTCGCCGCCATCCGCAACTACATGCAGGAGCGCGGCTTCATGGAAGTCGAGACGCCGATGATGCAGGACGTTCCCGGCGGTGCCGCCGCAAAGCCCTTCGAGACCTTCTTCCATGCGCTGAACCAGCCGATGTTCCTGCGCATCGCGCCGGAGCTTTATTTGAAGCGCCTGCTCGTGGCCGGCTTCACGCAGATCTTCGAATTGAACCGCAACTTCCGCAATGAAGGCCTCAGTCGCCGTCACAATCCGGAGTTCACCATGCTGGAGGCCTACTGGGCCTACGCCGACTTCGAAAAGATGGCCGACCTCGTCGAAGGCATGATCTGCCACCTCGCCGAAAACTTCTGCGGCGGGCTCAAGATCGAGCACAAGGACGAGGAGGGCAATGTCACCAAGACCATCAACCTCGCCCGTCCGTGGAAGCGTGCCCGCTACACCGATCTGCTCAAGAGCATCGACCCGAAGTGGTATGACTACACGCCCGAGGAGCGCAAAGCCCGCGCCAAGGAACTCGGCGTCGAGATCGGAGCGAACTTCGAGGACTACGAGGTCACGCAGCATGTCTTCGAGCGCCTCATCGAGGCGAAGCAGTTCGATCCGCTCTACGTCACCCATTGCCCGAAGGAACTCGTGCCTTTGGCGAAGCAGAACACCGAGGACGACAGCATCGTCGATGTCTATGAACTCGTCATCAACGGCCAGGAGATCAGCCCCGGTTACTCCGAGCTGAACAACCCCATCGTTCAACGCGAGCGCCTGGAGCACCAAGCCGGCGAAGAGACGCAAAAAATCGACGAGGAGTTCATCCTCGCCCTTGAGCACGGCATGCCTCCCGCCGGCGGCATCGGCATCGGCATCGACCGCCTCATCATGATGCTCACCGGTGCCGAAAGCATCCGTGACGTGATCCTCTTCCCGCAGTTGAAGCGGAAGGACTAGAATCCACTGGTCTTATCGCCGCAGGAGTTTGGAAAGCTAAGATCGCTAGCTATGCCTCACCATGGTCCTTCTTCACTTGTTTTTGGAAGAACTCTTTCAGTCGAACCTTCCACTCAGGCAGTGGCAAGGGGATGAGGTTCGAAGGTTTTGAGTAAGCACTGGGGAAACCCGGCGCACTCAGAAACCGGATTAGGGTTGGAGTTCTTACTCGGCTCTCGGTCATGACGGGCATCGGCACACATTCACATGCCCCTTCACAGTAACAATTCGTCGTTTCATACTCCCCTTCGACTTGTTCCAGATAAGTCCTTTTCGATCCGCTATAGCCATCTTCCAGTTCCCCTAGATGTTCGTCACGATAGCTGGTCGGATGCGGGTAAACGGTAGCCTGTTCGAAGAAGCGAGGCATTACCAGCCAGGGTTCCAACTGCGCCAACAGCTGCAATACGTCCAATCCGCAGTAGTAGCAGTCTTTCCCCTTCACCCTGTATAGGGCCGCCACTTTTCCGGTTCTCAATATGGCTCGATCGCGACTCCTATCTTTGGTTGCGTCATGGAAGTCCTTGCCGTCACACTCAATCGCAATTGGCCGACCTGTAGTCCGATGGGTCAAAAGAAAATCCAGCCTGAAGTTGCCAGCCTCAGTCTTAACTTCGTGTTGTCGTCTAAGGGCAACTTGGTCACCAGCGAACTTGTAAAGTTCATGAAACACATCGTCCTCGATAGGGCTGTCGCATTTTTGCCAGTCGAAAGGCATGCCAGGCCAATCTAGCCATTCTTCGAGAGCCTCGGCTGCACTCTGCCCTTCTATTGTTTCTGACGAGTCCATCTTTGTTTAAGTAGGTGAGAAGGAAACCAGCGAAGTTGAACCCGTCAACGCAGATCATCTTCCATGGCTCAAAGGCGACCGACCTTTCCTCTTTGCCATCAGCATGCGGGGAGCGGCGCGTGCTTGTTTTTCGGGCGAGTGATTGAACCGAGGTGAGACATGGCGCGATAGTGTTTTGGAGTGCTCCAGCCCTCTGGAGCTTTTCGCAGGCCTGGAGACGTTCGAAAGCGCCGGAGGACCGGCGCACTCCAGGACGCTGACGCGATGATCGGTCACTTTCTGCCGTCGATGAACTCGATCGCTTTCTTGAGCCAATCGGCTTTCGGCGGGGAGTGGCCTTGGGCGGGGATGTTGAGGAGTTCGACGGCCTTGAAGCCTTCTTTTTGGAAGCCGTGGGTGAAGACGGCTTGGGTGTTGGGCAAGTTGAAGTCTTTTTCGCCGGTGATGAGGACGTAGCGGCATTTCTGCTTCGCCATTTTGACGAAGTCATCATGCGGTAGGTAGCCGAGGCGGAAGGTTTGCTTGCCATCGGGCGTGGCGACATCGGTGTAGAAGTTCACGCCCATGCAGCAGATCGTGGCGGGGAAGATGTCGGCATAACAAACGCCGAGCATGCTGGCGACGCGAGAGCCGCCGGAGAAGCCGGAGACGATGACGCGGGCAGGATCGATGTTGGCAAGCTTTCGGACGTTGAAATTCGCGTCGATGGCGAGGCGCATGCGGTCGAAGACGCTGCGTGGGTTGCCGGACTTGTGAGCACCAATGAAGATGAGCTTCTTTTCGGCGAGGACGGCCTCCCATTCGGCCGGGATGGCGGGTTTATCGCTGGCGCTGATCCAGATGAAAAGGCCATGCGGATCGCTCTCGCGGTAGTTTTTCGGCAGGAGGATATCGAAGAGCTCCTTTTTCACGTCGTAGGCCGGTGGCGTCTCGGCAGCGCTGAGGCGGAGTTTGACTTCCAGCGGATCGGAATGCGGTGGAGACTCGGAAAAGGTGATCGGGGTATGCTCGCCGGGTTTGGGATCGGCGGCGTGCAGGAGGCTGGTGGCGAATGCTACGAGGGCGATGAGGCGATTGAGCATGGGAAGAGGTGGTTTGCGTGAGTTACTCAAAGATGGCGTGGCACCACGGAGGCACGATGGGCACAGAGGATGTCCCGGTGGCATTCAATTCGCAACCCGCCCGGTGAGTAGGGAGGCGAGCAAGTCGTTGAAGGCCGGCGGTCGTTAGGCGCAGGGAGAAACACCTGTAGCGGATGGTCATGTAACATGCTGGGGTGAAAGCGGTGCGTACAAACGGCAAGCCAAGCTTGCCAACGTCTCTCGTCATCACCATCTCAGCCAATCATTCATGCGTCGCCAATCGTTGATCAAGTTCCTGGATGACGCGTGAGACCTCGTTTGCCAGGCGCTCGTTGCGGAAGATGCGGGGGCGAAACTGGTCAATGCCGACTCGTGCCCGACGCAGCCATTCAGTGTCACCAGGTGACTTGCGCAGCGCATCCACCAGGCAAGAAGAGGCGCGATCGTCGGTGGACCGTGCCAAGAGTTCGAGGACGGCATTTCTCGCAAACTCAGACTTGGTGGCCAGCGCTGCGGAAACGATCTCTGGCCTCCAATCACCTTTGGCGGCCCGCTGGCGCATGACACGAGTCAAAGCCTCGGCATACACCTGTGGGATGACAGGTTGTCTTGCTAGCACCGCGTAAGCGTCTCGGACGACCAGGTCGTTCGATGACTCGGACAGCAAGACGGCCATGCTGATCACAGCTTCATCGGCATGCAGCAGAGCCACCCTCCTCCAAAACCCGTCAGTTCCCGCGCCCATGATGCCAGTGATCATCTGATACTGCCTTTGCTCGATCAGCGAGTGGCTGTGCATCATCGCGACTTTGGTTTCTGCGAAGGTTTCTGTCTCATCCAAGCGCGTCTTGACCCGCACCTGGATGGTATCCACATACAAATGATCGCTAGCGACATTGCCGGCGACACTTTTCGGCCTCACGGGTATGAACATGGGAACCGAAAGAAAGTCGCCGGGGCCGAGAGACCTCGTGTAGCCTGAGATGGCTTCCTCCCAATCTGTGGGAAAGAAAGGCTGCCACTCTTCTTCGCTTTGGTAGCGAGCCTCAACGTGAAAGTAGTGAGGATCGGGAAAGCTTTGTGAGTTGCCACAGTGCCAATGAATCGGCTGATCTCCCGTGTTATGGACATAGACGCGAATGATCACTGGCATACCAACCGGCTGTTCCTGATCCGCATCAATCCGGACGGTGACTTTTCCGCTGTAGCGCGGACTTTTGGAGCAGGATGCAGCGCAAAGACTGGCTAGGACAAGCAATGCCATTCCCCAGAAAACGTTTTTTGATTCCATGCCCCAATGATGCCTCGAGGCCCATGTACCTGTCGAGGATCAAGTCGTTAGGATTATGAGCCGAGGGCATTACCTGGAAGCCTTCTCAGCGAGAAGATACCCCAAAAGGTCGCAGAAGGTTTCTTCATCCATCGTTTGGCCAAATGTCGGTGGCATGAGGGACATGGGGGTGACTTCGGACTTGGTGATGTCCTTTTTGGAGAGGCGGTGCTCTTTGCCGGTGGCATCAACGAGGAGTTTGACCTCGCCGAGCTCGGCTTTGAGGAAGCCGGCGAAGGTGGTGCCGTCCTTCAGGGTGAGGGTGTGGAGGTGGAAGTGGGCATCGACGTTGCGGTTGGGGTCGAGGATGTCTTCGCAGAGGCGATCGGGGCCGCGGGTGCCGATGCCGTCGAGCTGCGGGCCGATGAGGCCGCCTTCGCCTTTGATTTGATGGCAGGCGGCGCAGTTCATCTTGAAGACGTTGGCTCCGACTTCGAGATCGGGCTTCGATTTGGCGAAGGCAGCAGCGCGGGCGGCGATGAGGGTGTCGAGTTGCTTGCGCTGCTCAGGTGAAACCGGGAGCGGCGGTGGAGCGGGTCGCGGTGGGAGGTAGGTGGCGAGTTTTTCACGCAAGGCGGCCGGGGCGCTGTGCTGGAGCAGGATGGCGAGGGTTTTGAGGCTCTCGCGAGTGCTGTCAGCGCTTTGGAAGTCGTTCACGCTGACGATGGGAGGCTCGATGCGGGTGAGGCCGAGCCAGGCGTAGGCTTTGCCGTCGTCGCCGTCGATGATTTCGAGGCGGACGCGTTTGCCGGTGTGTTTGGAGAGATCGAACTCGGTGCGGCGACCGTCGTTGTGTCGCGGTGGAAAGGCACGGGCGAGTTCGCGGCCGGTTTCGGCTTCGATGACGCGGACGAGGTTTTTGTCGTGCGGTTTGGCCGTGGGGAAGCCGCGGTGGCCGTTGAGCCAGAGAGTGAGTTTGGCGGGTGCGTCGAAGGTTTTGGATTTCAGCGTGCCGGTGCGGCTTTCTTCGTCTCCGCCGCCTTTGGCCATGCTTTGCAGGACGGTGACTTCGGTGCCGTCAGCGAGTTTTCGCGGCTGGAGGGACCATTTGGCGTTTCCGGTGCTGGTCCAGGTGGGGGTGGGTTTTTGGGAATCGGCTTCGAGGAGCTGTTTGGCGAGGTCTTGTGCCCAGGTGAGGAGTTCGGGCGGTGGAGGTGTGCCGCGTTCGGAGAGGCCGTCGTGGAGGGCGGTGAGGAGGGGGAGCGGTGGGAGTGGAGTGGTGGAGTTTTGGAGTGATGCTTGTTTGGCGAGAGCGATGGCTTGGGGGAGGAGCGAGGGATCGCCGTGGCGGGCGATGTGGGTGAGGATGGCGGGAGTGATGCTGTGGCCGGTTTGGAGACGTTGAAGAAGAAATGCGGCAGCTTCGGTGGTGTGAACGGCGGTGGCGATTTCGGTGACGAGAGAGAGATGTGCTTTTTGGATGTTCGTGAAGGCTCCGGGAAGTTTCAGGTGGTCACGAAGAGCGATTCGATAGGCGAGAACGAGGCTGGGATCGGCCGATGGTGCTTTGGCGGTGTTTTGAAGCAGCAGGGGCAAGGCTTCGAGCTGGGGCGCATCGAGCATTTTGGCGAGGATGGCACGCTGAGTGTTGGGTGAGCTGCTTTCGAGAGCTTTGCGCCAGTCGTTGAGGTCCATTGATGTGATCGGTTCTCGTTTGGTGGTACCCGTTTTCTTCACCACTCGCCAGATGCGGCCACGCGTTTTGTCGCGGCCTTGGTGGTCGAGGGGGACTTCGTAGTGGCCGATGATCTTGTTGTAGAAGTCGGCGATGTAGAGGGCGTTGTCGGGGCCGAGTTGGAGATCGACGGGGCGGAACCAGGGATCGTCGCTGGTGATGAAGTCGAGCTGTTCGTTGGCTTTGGGCGTGGAGCCGGTGAAGGTGACGTGGTCGTGGTTGACGCGGGAGGTGACGCAGTTGCCGAGGAGGATGTGATCGTCCCACTCCGGGCCCCAGACGCCGCCGTCGAGATACACGATGCCGCAGATGCCGGTAGAGCCGTGCGTGTGCTGGCACATGACGGGTGCGAAGCCGAGGCCGTCGTGCGGTTTGCCAAAGCTGGGATAATGCGCACCGCGAATGAGCTGATACACGGGCGAGCTGTGGCAGTCGGCGCTGTAGAGATTGCCGTAGCGATCCCACGCGAGGCCGAAGGGATTGACCTGGCCGCTGGTGTATTTTTCGACTGCGGAGCCGTCGGGGCGGAAGCGGAAGACGTTGCCGCTGTGGAATTCGAGAGGCTGAGATGGGTCGGATCGGACGGATCGGTCCGATCGGACTTCGAACCTGCTGGTATTGTTAAACCCATGCGTGGCGTAAATCCAGCCGTCGAGGCCGAGGCGGAAGCTGCTGCACATGCCGTGGGTGTCTTTTTCGTAGCCGAGAGGGCCGAAGAGGACTTCGCGGTGGTCGGCGCGGTCGTCGCCGTCGGTGTCGGCGAAGTACCAGATGTTCGGGATGCTGAAGGCGATGCAGCCAGCCTTGTGCTCGGGCTTGTGCCAGGGGAGGACGCCAGTGGGGATGTTGAGGCCGTCGGCGAAGACGGTGACTTTGTCGGCGTGGCCGTCGCCATCGGTGTCTTCGAGGATCTTGATGGCGTCGCGGCTGTCTTGGACGCGAGTGCCTTGAGGGTCGGACCAGCGTTTCTTGTCGGCGGCATACGGATACTCGACGGTGGAGGAGACCCAGAGGCGGCCTTTGGCGTCGAAGGCGAGGTTGATGGGCTTGTTGATCTGCGGCTCGGCGGCGAAGAGCTGGACTTCGAAACCGGGCGGGACATGCAGCGCGGCGCGTTCGGCCTCGGGTGAAAGAGCGGGAGTTTCGCGGATGAGGCGGTCCTTGGGCTCGGCGGCGAAGAGGGTGCCGGTGAGGAGGAGGAGGAAGAAAAGGCGCACGCTTTAGATTACGTTCGGAATCCAGGGAGCTAGCGTGGCGGTGGAATGTCGATTGCCGATTGCTGATTGCTGATTGTTGAAGGGAAGAACAGGGAGGCGATGAAGCCGGTGAAAAGCACGGTGGCGAAGGGGGCGAGGCCGATTTTGAGGTTGGAGCCGATCCAGGGGAGGGTTTCGCCGCGGTTGAGGGCTTCGGAGGTGAGGGTGAGGGCGGTGAAGTATTTCAAACCGAAGACCCAGCCGGCATGCAGGCCGATGGGAAGCCACAAACGACCAGTGCGGAGTCGCGTGAAGGCCAAAACGGCCCCGACGGCGGTGAGTGTGAGGAATTCGGCGAGGAAGATACGGAGATCACCAAAGCCGCTGAAGAGTCGCACGAGCACGGCGAAGCCGCTGTGCCAGCGGACGTCGGCATCGGCGAGCTGCCAGTCGCTAGGTGGTCGTAGGAAGTGGACGATGGCGAAGATGAAGGTACACCAGATGAAGGCGGTTTTGGGCTTCATGGTGCGCAGGAGGATGCCGAGGAGGGCTCCGCGAAAAAACAGCTCTTCGACGATGCCGGCACCAAACGCGGCGGTGAGGTGCGAGGAGACGCGAAACCAGGCCGCGTCTGGTTTGAGCGTGTAGATGTCGTTTTGGATGAAAAGCAGGCCGAGGCCGAAAAGGAGGCCGGCCGCCAACAGGAAGCCGGTGAGGCCTTGTTTGAAGCCGGAGGCAGCGGGCGCGAAAGCGGGCAGAACGCTGCGATCGAGTCGGATGGCCCTCAAGAGCGGCCAGATGAGCACGATGGCGAGGACGAGGACGGCGCGGTTGAAGTAGCGGGTGAAGTGGGCGCGTTCGATCTCGCTGAGCAGCCACTTTACGATGCCCCAATCGTGCATGGAGGAGGCGGTGAGCCAGCTTTGCGCCCATTTGCCGAGGTCGAAGAGCAGCGGCGCGAGCAAGGCACCGCCCACCAGCACGGCGGCGAGGTAGGCGAAGAGCGGCGGCAAAGCGGAGCGTGTGTTGGGTTGCATGCGCAGGCGGACGATTGCATGCTGGCCGCATACGAATCCATGAAAAAGAACCAGGCGCATGAATGGCACGAGCAAATCGAACCCCGCAGAAAGCGCTACGTGCGTGCCTACTGGGACTTCCGGAACTGGGTCTGGCATTATCT
This sequence comes from Prosthecobacter sp., assembly GCA_044370285.1. Taxonomy (GTDB): domain Bacteria; phylum Verrucomicrobiota; class Verrucomicrobiia; order Verrucomicrobiales; family Verrucomicrobiaceae; genus Prosthecobacter. The sequence goes on along the minus strand of JBILVU010000025.1, from coordinate 23,708 downwards.
GATCGAGCCGGAGATGCCAGGCTGGGAACCTTTGGAAAATCCGACGGACGATGACTGGCTGGCGCTGCGGGATCTGATGTTTCGCAAGTATCAGCGGAAGAAGTACCCGCTGAAGTACATCGAGATGGTGGACAAGGTGCTCAAGGAGAAGGGCTTGAAGGGTGATGAACCTTCGAGCAAGCAACTGCGGCGTGATTGATGGAGTGTTGGAATCGTGGAGTGATGGAGGATTGGAAAGGCAACACTTCCGCCATGACTCCACTTCTTCACCACTTCCGATTGCCTACCTCGCCGGCGGCTGTGTGCGAATTTCCGCGATGAGACCTCCACCGAAGGGGGCGCCAAAGCGGGTGCTGACGGTGACATCGGGGAAGCTGAGCTGCTCGCCGCCCGTGTGGCTGCTGGCGCGTGAGATGATGCCGAGGATGGCGGCGAGAAGGGCTCCGCCGAGTAAAACGGCGACGAGGAGGAGGGTGGAGCGGCGTTCTTCTTTCGGAAACCAAACCGATTGTTTGAGGCGCACGGTTTCGAGCTCTCGCAACTGCTTGGCGACCTGATGCACGATGGTGGTGAGGCGCTCTTCTAGGGTTAGCTGGGTGTTGGCGATGGTGCGGTTCGCCTCAAGGCCGAGAGTGGCGAGGGATGAGGCGGGGTAGCGATTCCAGAGGTCTGGAGAGAGGGAGAAGGCGATGGCATTCGCGGCGCGGTCGTAACCGAGGAGGATGGCCGCTTTGTCCCCGCTCCAGCGGATACGTGTGGCCTGCGCCTGGCGACGCGGGGTGAGGCCGCCGGTGGAGAAGCTGGTGGCGGTGAGCCAGACATCGCACTTCAAATCGGTGACGAGGGAGCGAATCTCCCGCGCGAGGGCTTGACGAGAGGTCTCGCTGAGGGCGCGGGTATCGTCGTAGATGCCATCGGCCGGGGCGGGGATGTTTTCGATGGCGGCGGCGGCCCAGGAGGAGAGGAGGACCAAGCACACGAGGGCTTTCCAGAGGCTGGAAAGAGGGGCTGATGGGGCGTGAAAGGTCTGACGGGCCATGTGTGCACCTATTATAGAGAGGGAGAAGGGTTGGCGAGGGCGGATTCCGTGCGGCTAGGCGAGCTTGTGAAACTTTTCACAAAATCGTGTTGCCGCTCTTTCGTGGGCGACGAATAAGTCGCGCTCTCCCCCACTTTCCGAACGCATGCCCACTGTCACCCGAGAATACGAGGCTCCCGATACCGCCGCCAAGGCCGCCCGGCATCTCGAATCCGTGGAAGAGACCACGACGGACATCGTGGGCGAGAAATTGGTCCTCAACATGGGCCCCAGCCATCCGGCGACGCACGGCGTGCTGCGCCTGATCCTTGAGCTGGACGGCGAGATCATCACGAAGGCCGATCCCGATGTGGGCTTCCTGCACCGCGGTGATGAGAAGATCGCGGAGAACATGCATTACAACCAGTTCGTGCCTTACACGGACCGCCTGGACTATCTTGCCCCACTGGCGAACAACGTGGCGTATGCGCTGGCCGTGGAAAAGCTGATGGGCTGGGAATTGCCGGAGCGCGGCAAGGCCATCCGGGTGCTCTGCTGCGAGCTGGCCCGCATTTCCGCCCACATGCTGGGTGTCGGGGTCTTCGCGATGGATGTCGGCGCGATGACGGTCTTCCTCTACACCTTCACAGAGCGCGAGAAGATCTACAATCTGTGCGAGCAGCTCACCGGCGCACGCTTCACGACGAGCTACACCCGCGTGGGGGGCCAGACGCGTGACCTGCCGGCGGGCTTCGAAGCTGCCGTCACGACCTTCTTGAACGAGCTGGAGCCCGTGATCGATGAGATCGACAAGCTGCTCTCGCGAAACGCGATTTTCATTCAGCGTACGCAGGACATCGGCGTGATCTCGCGGGATGAAGCCATCGCGTACGGCATCACAGGGCCGAATCTGCGTGGATCGGGTGTGGAGTTCGACGTGCGGAAGTCGCACCCCTACCTCGACTACGAGAAGTATGAGTTCGACATCCCCGTGGGCACGAAGGGCGATTGCTATGATCGTTACCTCGTTCGCATGGAAGAGATGCGCCAGAGCGTGCGCATCCTGCGCCAGGTGCTGAAGAATCTGCCCGGCGGTGCGATCAATGTGGCTGAAGCCAAAGGTTTGCTGCCGAAGAAAGAGAAGGTCCTCATGAAGATGGAGGAGCTGATCCACCATTTCATTATTGCCACGCAGGGCATCGACGCTCCGGCAGGTGAAGTTTATTTCTCCGCAGAGAATCCAAAAGGCGAGCTGGGCTTCTATATCAACAGCACCGGTGGCGGTGTGCCGCACCGCCTGAAGATTCGCAGCCCCTCCTTCCTGAATCTCTGCATTCTTTCCAAGCTGCTGCCTGGCCACATGATCAGCGACGTGCCTGCCGTGCTCGGCAGCCTCGATTTCGTCATGGGCGAGTGCGACCGCTGATTTTTTCACCCCGAACCGTTTTTGACCGACCTACGCATGGCCTTCGAAGTTCCAGCCGAATTGGAGAAGCAGATGGATGTGGCCATCTCGCACTATCCGGTGTCGAAACGCAGTGCGGTGCTGCCGCTGCTGCATCTCATGCAGCAGCATTTCCGCTACATTAGCGAGGAAGCGGTGAACTGGGTGGCCGCGAAACTCGGCTTGGAGCCGATTCAGGTGCTCGAAGTGGTCACTTTCTATCCAGGTTTCCGTCAAAGCGCCCCGGGCAAGTATCACATCCGCGTCTGCCGCACGCTTTCCTGTGCCATGGCGGGCAGTTACGAGCTGATGGAGTCGTTTTGCAAAACGGCAAACATCGACCGCTCACACGTCGATCATCATCACCCGATCGCGGTGAGTGCCGATGGCAAGTACAGCATCGAATTCGCCGAGTGCCTCGCGAGCTGTGGCTTTGGCCCCGTTTGCATGGTGGAGGACGATTTCTTCGAGAAGGTCGATCCGGCGAAGACATCTGATTTGCTCGCGAAATACACGTGAGCATGAAAAAGCGGCGGTTCCGCATGGAGACCGCCGCTGAAGGGCGCTCGATAGAATTACTCGCGCCAGGAGGCAACGTCGTCACCGGTTAACTGAACGAGATCTTTACCGATGCTATAGATCGCCACATCCGTGGGAAGGAACTGCGGCGGCGGGCTGACTTGGCTTTGGGAAATTTTTGGGTCCTGATTCATGACATCAGGGTTCTCAAGCTTCCGGTCCAGATTGGTATCGAGCAGCACATAATAAGGAGAGCCCCACATATCGATCAGGCTGAAAGGAGACTGAGTGCCCATCAATCCATTGCGGCCGTTCTTCGCCACTTTGAAGGTAACAAACTCGATGCCCTTCGGGTTGAGATTGATACTGCCGCCACTGCTGCCGCTGGCCGCACCTGGCTGCTGAGCCGCGTCACCCATCAGGGTGTCAATGATGGTGGAGTTTTGATCTGTCAAAATCGGCTGGGCATCATCACCGCCACCGCTGGCGAGTAGAGCCGGGTCGATTGGGTAACGGTTGTATTCGACCTGATAGTTGCTGATACCTGTCTTGAGACTGATGATCGCATTGCGAACCTCAAGCTTGCGGGCGTCTTCCATCATCTTGGGGGCCTGCGAGATGACGAGGCCCGCGAGCACGGCGATGATGGTGATGACGACCAGGAGTTCAATGAGGGTGAAGCCTCGCCGGGAGGAGATGTGAGCTGGAGTTTTCATGAGCAATGGGCGGTTTGAGTTGGTGGCGTCATGCTGACGTGGAGTTGGGATACCTTCGACGCATGTGATGACGAATAGCTTTTATCAGGAAAAGAATACGCACGTCAATAGCCGTGTCTGAATGTCTCGCGCTGGTTCATCACGGTGGTGTTGTGATGCGACACTGAAGTTTTCATTGTCAACAAACGCTTGCATCATATAATCCATCAATATAAATCGGCGATTCAATCCCACTCAAACATCGACAACACACTCGGATCACATTGATCGACCGAAATTAAAACCATGGCTAAACAAGCAACCAGCAGTGCAAAGAAAGTAAAATACGTTTATTCCTTCGGAGCAGGAAAAGCGGACGGTGACGGCTCCATGAAAGCGCTGCTCGGCGGCAAAGGAGCAAACCTTGCGGAGATGAGCCGCATCGGTCTCCCTGTTCCTCCCGGATTCACCATCAGCACGGAAGTCTGCACTTACTTCTACGCCAACAAGAAGAGCTACCCCGCCGAACTTCAGAAGCAGATGGAAGCCGGTGTCGCTGCCATGGAAAAAATCATGGACGCCAAATTCGGTGATGCCAAAGGCATGCCGCTTCTCGTCGCGGTGCGCTCCGGTGCTCGTGACTCCATGCCGGGCATGATGGACACCATCTTGAACCTCGGCCTTAATGATCAGACGGTCCTCTCTCTCGCTGCCGCGACCAAGAATGAGCGCTTCGCTTGGGATTGCTACCGCCGCTTCATCCAGATGTATGGCGACGTCGTTCTCGGCGTGCAGAAGACCGAAGGTGAAGACCACGAGCCATTTGAAGTCGTCATCGAAGGCTTCAAACACAAAAAGTATCACAAAGACATCGTCGATAGCGACCTGACCGCTGACGACCAAAAGGAACTCGTCCGCCTCTTCAAGCAGCTCGTCAAAGAGCGCACTGGCAAAGTGTTCCCGAATGATCCTTGGGATCAGCTTCGCGGCGCCGCTGGCGCTGTGTTCGGTTCCTGGATGAATGACCGCGCGATCGTTTATCGCCGTAAATACAACATCCCCGCCGAGTGGGGCACCGCCGTCAACGTTCAGGCCATGGTCTATGGCAACACCGGTGACGACTCCGGCTCCGGCGTGGCGTTCACTCGCAATCCTGCCAACGGCGTCAATGAATTCTACGGTGAGTTCCTCATCAACGCGCAGGGTGAAGACGTCGTCGCCGGCGTCCGCACGCCTGAGCCAGTGATCGAACTCAAGAAAGCGATGCCGAAGCCATACGCTGAGCTTCTCAAAGTCCGCCAGATCCTCGAAAAACACTTCAAAGACGTTCAAGACGTCGAATTCACTATCCAGCAGGGCAAGCTGTTCATGCTTCAGACCCGCAATGGCAAGCGCACCGCTGCCGCCGCGCTGAAGTTCTCCATGGACATGGTGAAGGAGAAGCTCATCGACTGGGAAACCGCCATCCTGCGCAATCCTGCCGATCAGCTCGAGCAACTCCTCGCTCCCGACTTTGATCTCAGCGAGATCAAGAAGGCCAAGGAACTCGCCAAAGGCCTTCCTGCCGGTCCTGGTGCTGCCTCTGGCACCATCTACCTCAACGCGAACCGCGCTGCTGCGGCCGCCGAAGCTGGTGAAACCGTTCTCCTCGTCCGCAACGAAACTTCCCCGGAAGATCTTCGTGGCATGATCGCCGCTGCTGGTATCCTCACCGCCAAAGGTGGTGTCTCCAGCCACGCCGCGCTCGTTGCTCGTCAGATGGGCAAGGTTTGCATCTGCGGTGCTTCCGCTGTCGAGATCGACTACGACAAGAAGACCGTCACCATCGCGGGTGAAGTCTTCCACGAAGGCAAAGACAGCCTCAGCATCGACGGCACCGCCGGCACGATCTATGGCGGCAAAATCAAAACGGGTCCGTCCTCCATCGTCACAGGTGCTCTTCACGGCGACAAAGCCGCGCAGGGCACCGAGAAGTTCAAAAACTTCCAACAGCTCATGGCATGGTGCGGCAAAGCTGCCCGCCTCCAGGTCCGCACGAACGCCGACAATCCAGAGCAAACCGAAAACGCCATCGCGTTCGGTGCTCAGGGCATTGGCCTCACCCGCACGGAGCACATGTTCTTTGAAGGTGACCGCATCGACGCCGTCCGTGAGATGATCCTCGCCGACAACGTCGCCGACCGCGAAAAAGCCCTCGCGAAGCTGCTTCCTTATCAACGTGAAGACTTCACCGGCATCTTTGAATCCCTCAAAGGCCTGCCTGCGACCATTCGCCTTCTCGACCCGCCCCTTCACGAATTCGTTCCGCATGAAGAAGCCGCTCAGGCCGACCTTGCGAAGAAAATGGGCGTCTCCGTTGAGAAAGTGAAATCCCGCGTCGCCGCTCTGCATGAGTTCAACCCCATGCTCGGCCACCGTGGCTGCCGTCTCGGCATCGCCTACCCGGAAATCACCGCCATGCAGGCCCGCGCCATCTTCGAAGCCGCCGCAGACGTGGCGAAGAAGAAGATCAAAGTGAAGCCTGAGGTCATGGTCCCGCTCGTCGGCTTCAAGAAGGAACTCGACCTCCAGGTTGAGATCATTCACCGCGTTGCCAAGGCCGTCATGGCCGAGAAGAAGATCAAATTCGCCTACATGGTCGGCACCATGATCGAAGTCCCCCGTGGTGCACTCACCGCTGACGAGATCGCGCAGACCGCGGAGTTCTTCTCCTTTGGCACGAACGACCTCACCCAGACTGCTCTCGGCATCAGCCGTGACGACATGGGCTCGTTCCTCATGCCCTACACGGAGAACGAGATCTTCAAAAAGAACCCCTTTGCCACGCTCGACACCACCGGTGTCGGCCAGCTTATCCAGACCGCCATCACCAAAGGCCGCAGCACCCGCCCCGACATCAAGTTGGGCATCTGCGGCGAGCACGGTGGCGATCCTGACTCCGTGAAGTTCTGCCACAAGGTGGGCCTTAGCTACGTCAGTTGCAGTCCTTTCCGCGTCCCCGTCGCCCGCCTCGCTGCTGCGCAGGCTGCCATCGAGGAAAAGCGAGCCGCCGCCCAGGCTGCCGCCGGTAAAAATGTCCGTGGTTCCAGTTCCGCTGGTGCCTCGGCAAAACAAAACAACAAAGCAACCAACAACAACAAGAGGACAAACACTATGGCTAAGAAAGCTGCAAAGAAAGCCGCCAAGAAGGCTGCCAAGAAGGCCCCTGCTAAGAAAGCCGCCAAGAAGGCTGCCAAGAAGGCCGCGAAAAAGAAGTAACTACACGGCGGCTTTAGCCGCTGTAACGGATTAATCTCCGTGAACAAAAGCCCTGTGGGGGAAACCTCACAGGGCTTTTTGTATTCTGATGAGGGCATCTTCAATGAGACGCTCCCGGCGTGGACAAGCCCGCGCCGCTGAACTAGAGCGCTGTGTGTCTCCCGCTGCTGCTACCACGATCTTCCCGCTCGTCGCTTCCCTTCTTTACGCCTTTGGAGCACTGGTGTTGAAGCGCTCCAGCGATCTCGGCGTCGGTTTATGGCGCACCACCTTTGTGGCGAACCTCATCGTCGCGGCGCTGTTTTCATTGCTCTGGTTGCTAGGTGGTCCACCGGTGGAAAAAGAGCTGCTGTGGCAGCCTGGCATTATCGCGATGTGCCTCTTCGTTGGGCAGCTATCGCAGTTTCTGGCTTTAGAAAAGGGAGATGTCTCCGTGGCGGTGCCGGTGTTTGGCCTCAAAGTCATCTTCGTGGCCTTCCTCACGCCTTTTTTGATCGGCGAAGCCGTTGGCGTGAAGCTGTGGATCGCCGCCTTCCTGAGCGTTTTGGGCATTACCTGCCTCAATCGCAAGGATGCAGAGAAGCCGCCACGCAATCTCCTCATCACGTTCATGGCTGGCGGCATCGGTGCGGTAGCTTTCGCGGTTTTTGATGTGCTTGTGCAGAAGTGGGGACCGGCCTGGGGAGCGGGTCGTTTGCTGCCGTGCATTTTTTGGATCAATGCCATCCTCTCCTTCGGTCTCATCTTCCGTTTCTCCGCGCCGCTTAGCCGCATTCCCGGCAAAGCTTGGCCATGGCTTTTAGGCGGCTCCGTTCTGTTGGGGGTGCAGAGCATCACGTTTGTGAGCACGCTGGCTGTTTTTGGGAAAGCTACGAACGCGAACATCATTTACGCATCACGCGGCCTGCTCAGCGTGCTGCTTGTGTGGATGATCGGGCACTGGTTCCAGAACGCCGAGCAACACCTAGGGCCAAAGGTGATGCGTTGGCGGTTTGTTGGCACGATGCTCATGATGAGCGCCATCGTGCTCGTGATCGTTTGATGCCATCCAGCCGTCAGAAAGGGTGCTGCCGCTTCGTTCCCCAACGCCATGAAAAGCCTCGGAGCACTATTCATCTCCTGCCACGTTGCCTGCGGTGCCGTCCCGGCATTGCAGCCGTTTCTCGACACGCATTGCATGGATTGCCATGACGCGGAGATGAAGAAAGGCGGGCTCGATCTCGCTGCTGTCTCCACCGATGGCGCAGATGCCGCCGCACTGAAAAAGTGGGTGAGGGTCTTTGATCGTGTGGCGGCGGGTGAGATGCCACCCGCGAAAAAGAAGCGCCAGCCAAGCCAGGACGAGGTGCAGGACTTCATGGCCGCGCTCGGCGGCGATCTCGTGGCGAAATCCAAGGCGCAAAAAGGCACTGTGCTGCGTCGCTTGAATCGTCGCGAGTATCAAAACACGCTCGAAGACCTCCTCGGCGTGAAGCTCAACGTCATCGACATGCTTCCAGAAGACGGGCGTGCTGCAGGTTTCGACAACATCGGCGAAGCGCTCTCTATCTCCGGCATCCAGATGCAGCGCTACATGGAAGCCGCCGAGTTGGCGATCAACGCCGCCCTCTTCGCCGATCAAAAGCCGGAGAAGACCACGCAGTCCGCCACGCTCGAAAGCGACCGCAACAAGGAAGCCATTGGTAAGCACTGGCTGAAACGCGACGACGGCGCGATCGTCGTTTTTAACGAAGGCGGTTTCCCCAGCACCGTCATCCCGAACGTCCGCGCCAAAAACTCTGGCACCTACAAACTGCGAGTCACTGGCTACGGTTATCAAATCGACGAGCCGGTTGTTTTTGCGCTGATCACGGGCAGCTTCAACTTCCGCAATGCCGATAACATCACGCACAGCTTCCACGAGCTACCGGCGGGCAAGCCCAGCAGCGTCGAGATCACGCTGCATCTCGATGCGGGCAAAGGCATCTGGATCAGCCCGCAGGGTCTAAACGGCCCGGACGGACATTCGCCCGTTAAAGACGGCCCGGATAAATATCCCGGCGAAGGACTCGCGCTGATGAAGGTGGAGCTCGAAGGCCCCTTCATCACCGAATGGCCGCCTCGTGGTCAAAAGAGACTTCTGGGTGATGCCAAGCTCCGCGAGCTGGCACCTGAAAAACCATGGATGAAGGGCAAAGCAGGTTACAAGCCCAGCTTCACCGCTGATTCAGCCAATCCTGCGGCTGACGCCCGAAAGCTGCTGCCAGCCTTTGCCAGCACCGCGTTTCGCCGACCTGTCACGGCGGAGGAAGCGGAGCCGTATGTGAAACTCTTCGAGGCGGAGTTCGCTGAAGGAAAAGATTTCCTGATTGCCATGCGAGCGGCGGCGGTGGCGATGCTCTGCTCACCGGACTTTTTGTTTCTCAAAGAGCCTGCGGGCAAACTCAGCGACCTCCAGCTCGCCACAAGGCTGAGCTACTTTCTCACTCGCAGCACGCCGGATGAGGCGCTGCTCACTGCGAAGCTCTCACAGACGGATGTTCTGCGCCAGCAGACGGAGCGTTTACTCAAGGCAGATACGCTCGAACGCTTCGTGACGGACTTCACCGATGGATGGCTGAACCTCCGGGAGATCGAATTCACCACGCCGGATAAGCAGCTCTATCCCGAGTATGATGGTCTGCTGCTCGATAGCATGCTTCGTGAGACACGCGGCTTCATCACGCATCTCATCGAGGAAAATCTGAGCCTCGCGAACATCATCCACAGCGATTTTGCGATGCTCAATCATCGTCTCGCCAATCACTACGGCATTCCCGGCGTGAGCGGCGTGGATTTGCAAAAGGTCAAACTGCCTGCGGAGAGTCATCGCGGAGGTATTTTGATTCAGGCGAGCATTTTAAAAGTCAGCGCCAACGGCACGAACACCTCACCCGTAGTGCGTGGCATCTTCGTGATGGATCGCATCCTCGGCATGGAGCCGCCACCACCGCCACCCGGAGTCCCAGGCGTGGAACCGGACATCCGCGGAGCTACCACGCTTCGCGAGCAACTGGCGAAGCACAGCGAAATGGAAAGCTGCCAAGGCTGCCATCGCGTGATCGATCCGCCAGGCTTCGCCCTCGAGAATTACGATGTCATCGGCGGCTGGCGGGAGCGCTTCCGCAGTCTCGGCGAAGGTGAAAAGGTCGATTTGAAGGTCGAAGGCCGCAAGGTGCGCTACCGGCTCGGCCAGCCCGTCGATGCCGCAGGCGTGCTCACCGATGGTAAAACCTTCCAAAACCTCGCCGACCTCAAAAACGTGCTCCTCGCCGATCAGGACAAGGTAGCCCGCTGTGTCATCGAAAAGCTCCTCACCTTTGCCACCGGCCGCCCGATGGGTTTTTCTGACCGCAGTGAGATCGACCGTCTCGCGACTGAATCAAAGGTCAAAGGCCACGCGATGCGAGATCTCATCCACGCCATCGTGCAGAGTGAGATTTTTCAGAGTAAGTGAAGCCGCCGCAGGGTGATTCCCTGCTGGCCTTTCGCTCTCCTTGCGCTAGCCTCCGGCCCCTCTCGCTCAACTGGGCATGACTGACCACGCCAAAACCAACCACCAACCTGCCTTCTCGCTCCTGCTGGCTCTCCTGTGCCTGCTGGCGGCCACCGTGCAGAGCTTTGCACAGGCCGGCAGCACTCTGCGCGTGCGTTTGGCAGATGGCTTTGATTTCCCTGTAGGCAAGCCGGATGCCGCTGGCTATCACAAAGCCCGTGGCTACTTCCCCAATGGCCACCTTGGTGAGGATTGGAACGGCAATGGTGGCGGTGATAGCGATCTGGGTGCTCCCATTTACTCATGCGCCCGTGGTGTGGTGATCTTCTCAGCGAACATCGGCGTGGGTTGGGGAAACTGCATCATCGTCCGCCACGTTTATCGTGAGCTGGATGGGCGCATCGCCATGGTCGATTCGCTCTATGCGCACCTTCATCAGCGGGTCGCGAAGCTTCACGACCTCGTCGAGAAAGGTCAGCTCGTCGGCACCATGGGTGGAAACAACGGCATGTACTTCGTCCATCTGCACTTCGAGATGCGCAAAGACCTCCGCGTGGGCATGAACCGTTCCCAGTTTCCTCGCGATAACAGCGTCTATTACTCGCCGACGGCCTTTATCAATGCCCGCCGTAAGCTGGCGGTGGATTCACGCAAGTATGACGTGCCCGTGAACAACTTCGCGGCCTACGGCGGTTCGCTCTCCGATTCACGCAGCGATGGCGGTGAGGCCAAGCCACCCACCGTGCCGAAGATCGAAAACAAACCCGTCGAGGTTCGCAAGCCGGAGCTCAATCCCGAGGATGACGACTTCTGGTCTCGCCTGAAGGCAAAAATCCGTGGTGGGCAAGTGACGCCCGGCACAGAAGGCAATCGCTGAATTTACTTGAGGCTGCTCAGCCGAAGCGTTTCAGCTTTGAGCGTGGTTTGCAGATGCAGCAGCACGTCATTGTGACCACCGGGCACAGGATGAAAAGTGACCTTGCCTGGATGTGCCGCCGCCAGTTCCGCGCTCATTCGGGCGGGGATGAGGTCATCGCCAGTGCCATGGTAGAGGGTGAAACGAGCCTCGGATTTCTGGCAGATAGCGGCGAGCGTTTGGCGATTATCAAAGCGGTGCATGTTCAGGTAGCAGAGCGGCCAGCCGAGCACTTCACGACCCATGTCCGTCATGCTGGTGAAAGGTGAAATGAGGATGCCACGATGGATGCCGAGATCCTCTGCGGTCATGAGAGCCGCTGCGGCACCGAGCGAGTGCCCGATGACAAGGCTGCGGGAAGTCAAAACCTCACGCGAAGTCTTCAACCGCACCGCGAGCTGCTCGAGCGCGGCCACGCTGCTCTGGCGGATGGCTTTCGGCGTGGGCTGGCCCTCGCATTCGCCATAGCCGGGGTAATCAATCATCAGCCAAGCAAAGCGCCCATCGGCGATGCCGGCGAGATGCATCCAATCGAGAGCTAGTGAGCCATTCCCAGCAAAGGCGATCCATAGCGGCGCGGTGGCTTCATCGCCGCGATACGGTGGTCGATACCAGGCCGTCTGCATGCCTTGTGAAGTGCGGTAGGTGATGCGCTCTCCACGATTGTTTTCCAAGTGCTCCGTCATGCCGGGCTCATTCGGCCGTGGGTGGTAGATGAGCGAGGACTGGCAGCTCAGCAGAAAGATGACCGGCGTGAGCATGGCAATGATCGTCAGGCGCAGGAGGCGTTTCAAAAGCGGGTTCATTCAATCCGGCGAGTAGGTTTTGGCGCTCACGAGGTCATTTTCGAGCTTCAAAAGGATGCCCTCGCAATTCGGCTCCGTCCGGCCTGCCTCGGGGTGCATGAAGAAATTCAGACTGTCCTCATCTTCGAGGAAGACGATCGGACGTGAGCGTGTGCCGCCTTCGGGATAGCACTTCTCCAAAAGTACCTTCACCTCGCTTCGTGACATGCCAGGCTGGATCGCCGCGAAGAAATCCTTGTACACTCGAAAACGCGGATCGACCCACTCCGGGTAGCTGACGAGCACCACCAGCCCGGCTGGCATGGCCGAAACGCAGGCCAGCATCACGAGCAGCACCTTAAAAACCCTGCCACGACATCGAAAAGCGCCCACGAGCAACACCACAGAGACCACCAGCCCAAAAAGAGCCAGCCAGTGAATGGGGTGGATTTGGATGCTCATGCTCGTGGGACTGTTCGCTCACTCACACCGTCCCGAAATAGCGATCACCGGCATCGCCGAGGCCAGGGACGATGTAGCTACGCTCGTTGAGTCCGTCGTCGATGGCGGCGGTCACGATGCAGACATCGGGATGGGCTTTGGAGAGCGCGGCGATGCCTTCGGGGCAGCTCACCACGCAGAGCATCGTGATGCGGGAAGCACCCGCCGCCTTCAATTGCCGCACCGCCTCCACCGCGCTGCCACCCGTGGCCAGCATGGGATCGAGCAGGAACACATCCGCCTCAGCGATCACGGGCGGGAGATTCGTGTAATAAGGCTGTGGCAGGGCAGTCTCCTCGTTTCGCTTGATGCCCACATGCGCCACGGTGGCATCCGGCACGAGCGAGAGGATGCCATCGAGCAAACCAAGGCCCGCACGCAGGATCGGCACGAAGACCATCGGGCGAGCAAACTTCACCCCGCTCGTTTCTTGAAGCGGCGTCTGCACGCGGATGGCCGCGACAGGCAGTTCACGCGTCGCTTCGAGGAAAAGCATGCGCCCGAGCAGGTTCAGATGCCGACGGAAACGATGCGGCGGCGTGCTGGCATCACGCATTTCGGTGAGATGGCACTGGGCGAGCGGATGAGAGACGACGACGGGCTGCATGCGCACATCGTGACAAAGAATTCTCAACGCGACAAGGCCTCCATGTTACTATCGTGGCATGAAAACACTGAAAATCGTGCTTCTGCTCGCCACCACGGCCATCCTTTCCTCCTGTGAAACCGCTAACCCAGAGGGAGGCGCAGGCAGTTTTCAGCTCTCCGAGGAGGACCGTGCCCGCCACGCCGAGCGTGAGGCACGTCGTGCCGAAGAAAATGCCGCCGCGATGGGGCAGCCTGGCGGCACGGTGATGTATCAGCAGAACGAATCCGGTCCCTTCGGCAACCGCAGCTCCAGTGGCGTCATCCGCTCCACCGGCGGCGTGCAGAGCTATCAAAGCATCGGCAGCCAGCCTGTGCATCCTGGCATGATTGTTCCTGGCTACAACTACCCCGCGCCATCCGTCAATGGCGGTCCCGGCACTTACATCGATGCCAGGACGGGGCAGATGATGTACCGGAGGTGAGAGGTAAATGTGCTTCTGTGTGAAGAATGATGCGCGGAGTGTCCTTTGCGTTGGCAGTTTCCTCCTCCGCGCCTAGTCTTCCCGCCCTTCACTCACCGCCCGCGCATGGTTCGGCTCATCACGCAACAAGGACAGCTCATCGACTGGAACGACGAAAAAATTCGCCCGTTCCCGGACAACCTTGTCTTCCTCGATTTGATGAATCCGGCACGTGCGGAGGAATTGGAGGCGGAAAAGTGGCTCGAATACCAGCTCCCCACGCGGGAAGAAATGCAGGAGATCGAGGAATCCAGCCGACTCTACGCGGAGAAGGGTGCCCTCTACATGACGGCCTGGATTCCCGTGGGTCTCGATACCACCGAGCCGGAGAGCACCTCCATTTCCTTCGTTATCGCGCCGGATTGCCTCACCACCGTGCGCTATGCCGATCCGCTAGCCTTCCGTGTGCTGCTCGATCAGGTGCGGCGGCAGTGTACGATGCCTGTCTCCAGTGATGCGGTGTTTCTTCTGCTCATGGAGCTCTTCGTGGCCCGCATCGCGGATGCCTTGCAGATCGTCGAAGGTGATTTGAAGAAAATTTGCCATGAAATTTTCTCCCGCAGCACGCAGAAGACGGATGCTGGCGTGGAAAAAGACCTCGCCGAGGTCGTGAAGCTGCTCGGCCGCCGCAGCGCCCTCGTGGCAAACTTGCGCGAGAGCCTGCTCAGCCTCAGCCGCATGCTCCAGTTCTTTCTCAACAACGCCGCCACCTGGATGCGAGGTGATCTGGCGGCGCAGTTCCGCAGTGTGATGCGAGACATCAAGAGCCTCGATGAATACACCAATCAGCAGACGCAGGAGATGACCTTCCTGCTCGAGTCCACGCTGGGTCTCATCAACATCCAGCAGAACCAGATCATCAAGATTTTCACCGTGGCCAGCGTGCTCTTCATGCCGCCCACGCTCATCGCCAGCATCTATGGCATGAATGTGAAGCTCCCTGCGCAGGAAAACCCCTTCGCCTTCCTCCTCGTGATGGTCACCATCATCCTCTCCGCCATTGTACCCATCGTGTACTTCAAGCGGAAGAAGCTGCTCTGAGGATTGGGTTCTCGTTCCTCGCTTGCTACGGCTCGGAGCCGAATCACTCAAAGCCACTGGCCGAGTTGAAAAGTCCAAAGCCAAAAAGAAGCCATGAAAGCCCTTCTATTTTTTCTCCTCGCCGTTGTCGGAGCTCTTACCGAGGCGGAAAAGAAGCATCTGACCGAGGTCGCGTTGGCAGCGAAGAGAACGCCGGTGATGCGGGAGGCGGCGAAGATCTACAGTGAGGCTAGGGCGACTTACTCGGAGGACCGGAAGAAGTTCGCGGCAGATCGTGACAAGAATGCGGGGAAGGCTTTTCGCGAGGCGACGGCGGTTTATGAGGCGGCGTTGAACAAGGCCATGCTGGGCATCGATCCGGCCTTGGAGCCGCTTTTGGCGAAGAAGGCCGAATTGAAGAAGCTGGGACTCGAAAAAGCCAATGAGGGCGAAAACTTGGCGGACTCGGATTCCAAGGGAAACGATGCAATGAGAGCGGTGAAGGATGATCCGAAGCTGCCACGCGTGCTTTTGATCGGGGATTCGATTTCCATCGGTTACACGGTGGCGGTGCGGGAGAGGCTGAAGGGCAAAGCCAACGTGCATCGCATCCCGCAAAACGGCGGGGCGACGGAGGTGGGCCTCGACAAGATGACGGCGTGGCTCGGCAAGGGGAAGTGGGACGTGATTCACTTCAACTTCGGCCTTCATGACGCAAAGTACACTTCTGAGACGACGCAGCGTGCCACGCGTGATCAATACATCGAGAACCTGCGTAAGCTGATCACGCCGATGAAAGCCACGGGCGCGAAGCTGGTCTTTGCCACCACCACGCCGGTGCCGATGGGCGGCGTTCTCTCGCCGACGCGGAAGTTCGATAGCGTCGAGGAGCGCAACAAGCTCGCCGCACAGCTCATGCAGTCGAGTGACGTGTCCATCGACGATCTTTATGCCGTCGCGAAGCCGATCATGGAGAAACATGGCCGCCCGAAGGACGTTCACTTCGCCCCCGAAGGCTACGAAGTGCTCGCCGCAGCTGTGGCTGCGAGCATTGAGACGGCTTTGACGAACAAATGAAGCTCATGAAACACCTGATCGCCCTGCTTACTCTCTGCTCCTCGCTTCACGCGGCGGCTCCGAACATCCTTTTCGCCATTGCCGACGACTGGGGCCCGCATGCGAGCGCCTACGGCACGCCGTGGGTGAAGACGCCGAGCTTTGATCGCGTGGCGAAGGAAGGGCTGCTCTTTCGTCATGCCTACACGCCGAATGCGAAGTGCGCTCCATCGCGTGCCTGCATCCTCACCGGGCGGAACTCCTGGCAGCTCAAGGAGGCGGCGAACCACATCTGCTACTTCCCGCCGGAATTCAAAGGCTGGGGCGAAGCACTGGCAGAGAAAGGGTGGAACGTCGGCCATACCACGAAAGGCTGGGGACCGGGCTCGGCGAAGGATGCCAATGGCAAGCTGCGGGAGATAACGGGCAAGGCTTGGAATAAAAAGAAGCAGAAGCCCGCCACCGAGGAGATCAGCAACTGCGACTACTCGGCGAACTTCACCGACTTCCTCGATGCCGCGCCGGCGGAAAAGCCCTGGTGTTTCTGGTATGGGGCCATCGAGCCGCATCGCGGCTATGAATTCGGCAGCGGCGTCAAAAAGGGCGGCAAGAAGCTGAGCGACATCGACCATGTGCCCGCCTACTGGCCGGACAACGAGGTGATCCGCAATGACATGCTCGACTACGCCTTCGAGGTGGAGCATTTCGACACGCACCTCGGTCGAATGCTGGCGGAGCTGGAGAAACGCGGCCTGCTTGAAAACACGCTCGTCGTTGTGACCGCCGATCACGGCATGCCGTTCCCGCGCAGCAAGGGCAACTCCAATGTGCAGGCGAATCATGTGCCGCTGGCCGTGATGTGGAAAAACGGCATCACCGCGCCGGGTCGTGTGATGGAGGATTTTGTGAGCTTCATCGACCTTGCGCCGACCTTGATCGAGGTGGCCGGAATCCCTTGGAGCGAGACCGGCATGGCAGAGAGCCCTGGCCGCAGCCTGATGGATCTCTTCGCGAATGCGCCGAAGCACACGCGTGATCATGTGCTCCTCGGCCGTGAGCGCACCGATGTGGGCCGCCCGAATGACTGGGGCTATCCGATTCGTGCGCTGGTGACGACGGACAGCGTGCTCATTGAGAACTTCGAGCCGAGTCGCTGGCCCGGTGGCAACCCCGAGACGGGTTACATGGACTGCGATGCCGGGGCGACGAAGACGTTCATCCTGGATGCGCATCGCAAGAACCCGAACGATCCCTTCTGGCAGCTTTGCTTCGGCTTGCGGCCGGGGTTGGAGTTTTACGATTTGAAGAGCGATCCCGATTTCGTGAAGAACCGGCCCGCTGATCCACGTGCGGCTGCCTTGAAGGAACAACTCCACGCCGAGCTGAAGGCCCAGGGCGATCCTCGCATGGAAGGCAAGGGCGACCTCTTCGACCAGTATGAGCACGCTTCGAAGGGCAACGTGGGCTTCTACGAGAAATTCATGCGCGGCGAGCCCGTGAAGGCCGGTTGGATCAACCCGACGGACATCGAGCCGAAGCCGATGCCGTAGAAACTCGCTGATTGCAGCCCGCCAGGATTCAACCATCATCCTTCCACATCTCCGCAAGCCATGACCGTTGAGTCGTTCTTCAATAAAGCGATGCGATTCGAGCCAGAAAACCGGCGAAAACTCGGTGAGCGCCTTCTGGCAAGTGTTCGCGCCGACGAACTCATAGAGGCAGCTCAGTTCGACGAGGTGCAACGTCGGCAGGAAGACGTTCAGGCGGGCAGGATGCCGCTGATCGCGGGCAAAGACACCCTTCGCCAAGCTCGTAAAGCCATTCTGGGACACGCATGACCTCAGATCCCTTGAGCCCAACCCAATTAGCCGGGGACATGGATGCGACGATTCGCGTGGACATGCGGTCCTTCCTACCCGTAGGACTTGAGCAGCCTGGTGATCTGATTGGACGTTACAAGCTGGTTGAGCCACTCGGCGAAGGAGGCTTTGGCACCGTCTGGCGGGCGGAACAGAGCGAGCCGATTCGCCGGGAGGTGGCGCTCAAGGTGATCAAAGCCGGGATGGACTCCCGCGAGATCATCGCTCGATTTGAGGCCGAGCGGCAGGCCCTGGCCTTGATGGACCACCCAAACATTGCCGGGGTGCTTGATGCGGGCACCACGGATACGGGCAGGCCCTACTTTGCGATGGAGCTGGTGAAGGGCATGCCCATCACGGAATACTGCGACACGCATCAGCTCTCGATTAGGCAGCGATTGGAGTTGTTTATTCCCGTTTGTCGCGCTGTTCAGCACGCGCATCAAAAAGCCATTCTTCACCGGGATCTGAAGCCATCGAACATCCTGGTCATGGAAGTGGACGGCAAGGCGGTTCCCAAAGTGATCGATTTCGGCATTGCCAAAGCGCTCGGGACATCGCCTGAAGTGGCTTTGCAAGTCAGCATGCTGCAAACCCAGGCAGGCGTGGTGATTGGCACACCGCAGTACATGAGTCCAGAACAGGCAGGCGCCACCCGTGACCTCGATACGCGGAGTGACATTTACACGCTGGGCGTCATCCTGTTCGAACTCCTGACGGGCGACACCCCACTGTCTCGTGACTCCCTGCGAAAAGCCGCCTTGGACGAGGTCCTACGTTTGGTGCGTGAGGCCGAGCCAAAGCGTCCCAGCAGCCGCGTGATGCCGGTCACGGATGCGATGGTTCAGACCTCCGCAGAAAGGCAGACAGAACCCCACCGGCTCAGCCGCACGTTACGAGGCGATCTCGATTGGATCACCCTGAAGGCCCTCGAAAAGGAGCGTGAGCGCCGCTATGGGAGCGCTGTCGCTCTGGCAGATGATCTGGAACGCCACCTGAATCACGAACCCGTCGAGGCCGGACCTCCGAGTGCGCTCTATCGCTTCCGCAAGCTCGTTCAGCGGAACAAACTCGCCGTGGGCGCGGCGGCAGCCCTCCTCTTGATGCTGAGTCTAGGTATTGGCATCAGCACATGGCAGGCAGTTCGTGCGAGCCGTGCCGAATCTCTTGTAACGCTTGAACGTGACAGGCAGGATGAAATGCTCTGGGTAGCTAGTCGTGGAGATCATGAAGCCGCCTTGCGCTTGGGGTTTGCTCGCAAGACATCTGAGGCCTTGGCGACTTTTCGTCGAGCACTCACGCTGAGACAAACAAACGCCAGCGCTCTCGCGGCAAGTGCTCTTCAGACTTTTGGGCCAGATGCGTCACTTTTCCGAGTCCGTGCAGTGATTCCTTTCAAGACCTATGTTGGGCTACTGGCAATTAGCCCCGATAGCCAGCACGCTGCGGCTGCAGATCATAAGACTCTTCGAATCGTTAAATTAGCCACCGGGCTACCTATTCATGAAATCGCGTATAGCGTGAACCAAAACCAAGCTTGCTCAGGTGACACCGTAGAAGCGCTAACTTTTAGTAACAACAGCAGGTATTTAGCTATCAGTGGGTATGTGCCGAATCACAACGAATTTCTAGAGCTTCTTGTTGTTGATGTCATTCAAGGGAGAGAAGTGCTCCGTAAGACATTCGAGGGACGTGTAAATTCTATCAGCTTTAGTTCAGATGACAGCAAAGTGGTGGTTGGTGTTGGCCCAATCTTTCTAAAAGAGAGTTCGTCTGAAAAGGCGGCATATGTCATTCATGTCGAATCAGGAAAAGTCATATCGAGGTTCGAAACGAAATTTGCTGCCATGTGCGTGAAGTTTGATCGTGATACCACCAACTACTTTGTGGGATGTGATGACGGCACTGTTAGCTTGGTCGATTCCATAAACGCACACCAGCTGGAGTCACTAAATGTGGGTGTCTTGGAGTCCATGATACTTTCTCCAGCTTCGCGGCTGCTTCTGACGCGTGGCGCCAATGGCGCTAAGCTTACTGAAATGGGATCCAAGAAAGCAGTCGTTCACACAAAAGGAGCATTACAGGCAGCTTTAGATAATTCGGGACAGATTTACGCCGCATCACGAACTCAGGGAGAAACACATGAAGTATCCGTAAGTGACGCTTCGACAGGAAAGCTGCTCTGGGCTAAGCCCACACTTCAGCCCGCAAGAGTGCTAAGCTTTAGCCCAGATGGTAGATGGCTGGCGGGCAACATGAACGATCGTTCCGTTTTTGTAAAAGACTCCAAGACAGGCGTCGATGTGGCAATTTTGGATACGGGCGGGTACTTGTACAGCATCAAATTCAGTCCCGATGGCAAGTATCTACTAGTCGGTGGAGACGAAAAGACTCTTCGAGTGTTTGAGATCGCATCAACACGGGGCGCCGCATGGCGGCCAGTCGCTGGCTTGCGTGAGGAGGTTAAATCTTGGGGGGGCTTTAAGTTTATCGCACGTGACACTGATAATTTTCTTGTAGCTGTCGGACGAGAAGGAAGAGTTCATGTGCTTGAAAAAGCTTCTGGCAAAGAAGTTGGTAACAGGCAGTTGCCAGATTGGGAGAATGCTGATTGGCGTTTGGCGCAACGTCATTTGTCCATAAGTCATGACGGCAAGAACTTGCTGTATGGCAAAAAGAAGCTGCTCTATCGCATCCATATTAGCACGGGAGAGGTTGTGAAACACGAGATGAGCGAAGACATAAAGTTCTTATGTCACAGCCCCCAATTCCCTGTGATTGCGGTTGGAGGCGAGAAGACGATGTTTATGGTTGAGACAGCATCATTCAACATGCTTCACACTCACGAGTGTGGCACCCATGTCAGCTTTATCTCGTTTAGCCCGACAGGTCGCTATTGTGTTTACTTGGGCACAGGTAAAGGCCCTATCATTATTGAAGTCAAAACCGGCCTCACTCTTGGCAAACTGGACTTTGGTAATTTTTACTCAGCCGCAGTTTTTAGTGAAGACGAGGCGCATATAGCCGTGGGGGCATGGGAAACATTAAAGGTCTTCGAGTTTCCTAGTTTAAAGGAAATTTATTCCACAACTATGGAGGGATATGTGGAGAACATCGCTTTTGATCGCACCAGCCCGCTTATCGCTGTCACCAATTGGCAATCACAGATGTGGGTCACCAACTTTGCCGATAAAAAAGTCATCTGTGGTGTAAAGTTATCAGCCGCGGACGGTACGATAAGTTTTGCTTATCCATCACGGTCGATAGTTACCTATCAGACAAATGGCTACGGTCTTGAATTGCCACTTGATTGGCATTTCACCAGTGAGACTGCTTCACAAGCCTGGACCAATGCGCTAGATTTCTTTGCAGCTTTTCGTTTTAACTCAGATGGCCTTCTAGTTCCTTTGTCATCAGAGGAATGGAGTTCCGCAAGAAGTGCGCTGGAGTCCTTTACTGAATCCAACGTGCCTGTTTCATATCCTTGGCAACGGTCTATTCTAAAGTGGGCGATGCAGGAGCCTGTTATGAGAACGACAACACCTTGGAACTCTGTGCTGGTAAGAGATGCGATTGCCGCACTGTTCATGGGCGCTTCGTCCAAAGATGCGGTTGTAATTTTAGATTCCGCCAATCAGGCCCCCTGGCATCCACTGGAACCCCTTTCTGTAGCACGCTTAGAACCGCGGCATGGAGAACAGGGTTGGGACAACATTCATGGAAAGGTGCGTCCACAGTTTCTTTCCAAGCTTACCCTCCAAAGACTGCACGATGCAGATGAAAACCTTTATGGTCGGAACACCCTGGCCGAGTATGCAACATGGGCTGCCAAAACCATGCTGGATGAGCTTAACTTGCCGAAGGAAGCTCTCGACGCCGTTTCTTTTGCCATTGAGCGGACCCCCAAAATCAAGCAGCAGCCGTTAATCGAATTGAAGGCGCGTATCATTGAATTGGAGAACAGGCAGTAGCGTGTTGTGTGGAATGTGGATTCTAGGACAGAGAATGAACCGTCTTCACGTTCACCCAGCCTTATGAACCGCCGCTCCTTTCTCAAGCACACTGCCGCCTATGTTTCCGCGCCTGCCATTTTGAGTGCGAGGTCGCCGAACTCGATGTTTCAGGTGGCGTCGATTGGGGTGGGTGGAATGGGCGGTGTCACGATGATGAGTGTGCTCCAGCATCCGAAGGTGCGGATCGTGGGGATGTGTGATGTGGATGCGAAGACGCTGGAGCTGGCGACGAAGGGCATGTCGTCGCGGCGGAAGGAGCTTCAAGATCCGGCGGCAAAGGAGCGGCTCGAAGGCACGGCGACGTTTCGGGATTACCGCGAGATGATCGCGAAGCTGGGTGATTCGGTCGATGCGGTGACGATCGGCACGCCGGATCACATGCACGCGTCGCAGGCGGTGACGGCTTTGCGGGCGAAGAAGCATGTGTACCTTCAAAAGCCGCTGACGCATCATTTGCACGAGGCTCGCATCCTCAGTGCGGAGGCTGCGAAAGCGGGTGTGACGACGCAGATGGGCACTCAGGGCCATTCGAGCATCGAAACCTCGCTGGCGGTCGATTTGATCAAGAGCGGAGCCATCGGGAAGGTGAAGGAGGTCATCTGCTGGGAGAACAAAAAGGCGAGCTGGTGGCCGAAGGTCACGCAGCGCAAGGCGGAGGCCGATCCGGTGCCGGCGAATGTGGATTGGAACCTGTGGCTCGGCGTCGCCAATGAGGTGCCGTTTCTCGAAGGGGCGTATCATCCGTCGATGTGGCGCTCGTGGGTCGATTTTGGTGTCGGCATGATGGGTGACATGGGCTGTCACTACTTCGACGTGGTGTTTGCCTGCCTTGGACTCGCCGCACCGAAGCGCGTGCGTTGCCTCGACGAGGGCAGCAAGGGTGATTTGTATGCGATGAAGCGCCATCTGGAGCTGGAATTCCCCGGCACGTCGCTCACGGCGGGCGACACGATCAAGATGACCTGGACGGATGGCGGGTACGACTATGACAAGCGCGTCATCAAGCCCTCCGTGCTCACGAAGGATACGCCGAGCGGCATTTTCTTCATCGGCGAGAGCGGCGGCATCTTCAAACCGCACAGTCAGCGCCCTTGGCTGGTGCCAGAGGCGAATTTCACCGGCTTCACCTACCCGAAGACACGGATCGCGAATCATTACACCGACTGGGTGGATGCCTGCATGAAGGGCGAAAAAGCCGCCACCGACCTACCGAGCTATGGCTGCCCGGTCACGGAGGCCGTTTTACTCGGCGTGCTCTCCGAGCGGAATCCGGGCGACTGGATCGAATGGGATGCCACCACGGGCAAAATCGCCAATCGGCCCGAATTGAATGCCCAGCTCACGCGGACGTATCGCGACGGGTGGAGTGTGGCGGGGCTTGGTTGATTAACTTTCACGAAGCAAGGCCCAAAACTTGCGTCGTGCTGATGCCGGGAGTTGCGCGAACGTGAGACCGTCGTAGCATCCGATCATCCAAATGAGCACCGTCGTGGACAACACTGAATCGCGCATCAAGCAGGCCGAGAAAATCGCCTCGCATCCGGAGCAGTATAAAGTCTGCGAAGGTTGCGGTTCGATCGTGGTGATGCGTGCGGTGACCTGCCCGAGCTGCCACGCCTATCGTTTCGATACCACTGCCCTGCGGGTCGTGGCTCAAGCGAAGGATCTGGCCATGCGTGCCGCGAACTCGGTGCTGGCGACGGATTTGTCGTAGGGCGCATGTGTTCGGTGCAAAAAGGCTCCGACAACCAGAACAGAACCCGTCGCCGCACTATCCGGCCAGTCTGGGAGCGTATGTGCACGTAGCGTGCACCGAATACGACAAGGGCCGGATAGATACCATGTGGGCGGAATCATCGAAGCGGATCGGTGATAAGAAGGGAGTCTGGAATATAACCCCGAACACACCACCCACATGGCCCAGCAAACTACCACAGCAATCAAGAGCCGCGCAAAGGCGAAGCCCCTCGCGGCAAAACAGACACCTATGAAGCAAGAGGC
>JBILVU010000224.1:0-6323 GCA_044370285.1 Prosthecobacter sp. | reverse complement strand
AGCCATCGGCGTCCCATTGCCAAAACTCGCCGCCAAGATCATGGCCGGCAAGACCTTGAAGGAACTCGGCTTCACCGAAGAAGTCATTCCGAAGCATCACAGCGTCAAAGAAGCCGTCTTCCCCTTCAGCAAATTCACCGGCGTGGACATCATCCTCGGCCCCGAGATGAAAAGCACCGGCGAAGTCATGGGCATCGACGACGACCTCGGCATGGCCTTCGCCAAAAGCCAGATGGCCGCCGGCGGCACCCTGCCCACGAAGGGCAACGTCTTCATCAGCGTCAAAGAAACCGACCGCCCCAACGTCGTCCGCATCGCCAAAGGCTACGCCGACCTCGGCTTCACCCTCTACGCCACCAGCGGCACCGGCAGCGTCATCTCCGAGGCCGGCATCCCCGTCAACATCCTCCCCAAACTCGCCAGCGGCCAGCGCCCCAACGTCATCGACCTGATGAAGAACAAGGACATGGCCCTCGTCATCAACACCCCCAGCGGTAAAAACCCCCGCGAGGATGAGGTGAAGATCCGCACGGCCGCCATGCAGAACCGCATCCCCATCATGACGACCTTGCGCGGGGCTGATGCCGCCCTGCGAGCGATCAAGTCACTGCAAGGCAGCGAGGTGCAGGTGCGGGCGTTGCAGGAGTATCATAAGTAGGCCGAGTCGGTCACAATTTGTGATCACCTCAAATCCTCACAACGAATATGGCTAACGACTCTGATGCAGATAAGGCAGAAGTTCAATTTACGCTGCCTCAGTGGCTCGAGCCCGTTCTAGTGCAAGTCTGCATCGCACTGGTATGTGCGGTGTTTTTTGTTCCGATCTGGCTACTGCTAAGCGCAGTGACGGTCGCTGGCTTGATTTTTATATGTGTGAGGTTCTTAGATGACAATGAATCTTTACTCTCAGGTGTTGAATTCTCGCGAGTCAAAGAAAGCGCTTACCATGGCTTCAGATACTTCGTGCCTTGCCTGCTAATTCTGATTCCAGGTTTTATCTTGGCTTTGTTATTCGATTTGGTGCTTGATCTTGGCGTTGCAGGTTTGGAACGCATGGCTGCAGCTGATCAGATCGTAGTCGATGTCCCGAAGACTGTAATAAAATCCGTACCTCGCGAGTGGTGGGATCCATTCGGCTGGTTTGGAATTCCGAAAGAGGTAACAGCAGAGATCACAACAACGAAGATCAATTTAATGGAAAAAGGACTTCACATTCGAGCGACGGCTGGCGCAGCTCGAAATCTGCTGGTTCTCATGAATGCTTACGGCTGGTTTTTTATGGCCTATGTTACACTGCGTTGTTATTTTTACTTTTGGAGTCGAGCATTTGTCGGACAGGGCGGAAAAGTAGTTATGCGTTTAGCAAAATACTCATGCAAATCACTCAACATCAGCGCTTCGAACTAAACGTACCGGCTAGCGAACGATTCTTTGCATGCAGACGATACGAGCCTCTGGGGCATGCTCCTGAGTTTGCGCTGCCAATGTGGCATCGGAGCATCATTCCTCGCATGATCAACGGGGCTTGGACCATGAACTGTTATTCACGACCAGCTGACGGGGATAGTATTGATTTTAGAGCTGCCGAAGGACATTCGTTCGTCGAGATACAATTGAACGAGGGCGAAAGCTTGGTCTTCAATTACCGGAAACTTCTTGGCTTCTCAGATGGGATTCAGCTGCACACTACGGTGAGCTTGAGCCTAGCAACCATGTCAATGAACCGCCTATTGTTCAATTTGGCATCCGGTCCCGGCAGGATCGTGTTTGAAGTCACTGGCGTTCCGGAAGTGCATTTGGACGCAGCGAAGTCAAAATCCTTCGCGCCTTCGCGTTTGATTGCTTGGACTGCTAACAGTGAATTTGAGATCGAAGTGAGAACAGGCCCTTTAGACTATTATGTGAGTTCGGTTTATCTGAAGCCGGTTGCAACAAACGGGTTGGTCATTGATGCAGACGAACAATCAAAGGGTGCTCCCAATTTTATGTGGGAAATAATTCGGAAGGTTTATTCTCCATTTTGAAACTTGAATCAGATTTTTTTGCATACCCCTGCGTGGGGCAAAAGCAGAGTAGACTTGGTGGAGCATTGAAGAGGAGCGCGGACACTCCTGTCCGCCCCTTCTCTTCGCGGCTTCGCCGCCATTTCAAAAAGCGGGCAAGAACCGGAGCGAAGCGGAGATAGCCAGCCGCAGGCTGCCCGAAGGGCGAACGAAGTGAGGCAATGCCCGCGCTCCCCTCGATTAACTGAGCAATGAAGTTCTTCGATCCGCGAGGGGACATCGAAAAGACGGCCCACAAGCTGCCGCACTGGCAGCAGGGCGAGGTGGCGATCTTCGTCACCTTCCGCCTCGCCGATTCGCTTCCTCGTGAACTCCTCGATGACTGGCTTCGCGCTCGCGAGGCCTTCCTCGCCGCCAATCCGCCGCCGTGGGACGAAGTCACCGAAGCCTGCTTCCACGGCCAGTTCTCCGACAAGCTCGACGAACACCTCGAGGCCGCGCACGGCTCCTGCGCCCTGCGTGATCCACGCCTCGCCCAAATCGTCGCCGACCGCCTCCATCACTTCGACGGCCAGCGCTACGACCTCTGGAGCTACGTCATTATGCCCAATCACGTCCACGTCCTCTTCACGCTCCGCGACGGCGAATCCCTCCCCGACACGCTCAAAGGCTGGAAAGGCGTATCGAGCCGTCTCATCCACAAAACCGGCCTCAGCGCCCTGAATCCCTTCTGGCAGCCCGATTACTTTGACCGCCTCATCCGCAGTACCGAGCACTTCAGCACCGTGAAGGCTTACATTCGCGAGAATCCGGCGAAAGCGGGTTTGAAGACGGGTTTTGTGCTTTGGGAGCGACGCTGATTGGGCGGAGCGGAGCGCGGAGACTCTTCTCCGCTTCATCCAATTGGCGGCGAAGCCGCGAAGATAAAGAGGCGGACAGGAGTGTCCGCGCTCCGCTCCCTTCTCGATCACTCACGCCAGCGCCTCTTTGCAAAACTGGACGCACTTGGCCACTTCCTTCACGGCGTCGGAGCCTTCGGGGATCTTGTATTCCAGCTCGATCTCGGCGGGGAAGGTCCACTTCTCCTTTTTCATCAACTGCAGCACTTCCTTGATCGGGGTCTGGCCTTGACCCCATGCTACGTTGCCGCCGTCGGCGGTGCGGTCTTTGAGGTGGAGGTTCGTGATGCGGCTGTGATACTTCTCCAGCACGGGGATCGGCGACTTGCCCTTCGTGCCGGCGACGTAGTGGCCGATGTCGAGGTTGAAGCCGATGTATTGGCCGAGATCGAGGATGGAGTCGAACTTGTCCATCTCCGGCAGGTTGTTCGTGTGGTTGTGGAAGCCCACCCAGATCTGGTGCTTGTCCGCAAACGGCGCGACACGCGCGGCGAGGACGGCATTGCGCTCCGTGGTCACGGCCGTGCAGCCCAGCGCCTTCGCGACAAGGAAGTTGAACTCGAGCTCCTCATTCGACTGACCGAAGCCCATCTTGTGGATGTGAATGTTCACGCCCGCGTCGTTGAACATCTTCCGCATCTCAACGCACTTGGCGATCTGCTGCTCCCGCTCCGCATCGGTGATCTTGCCACCTTTGATGCCTGCGAAAAGCTGCGTCGGTCCGCCCATGAGCTCGGTTTCGCTGATGCCGCAGTCGAGCAGCGCCTTGAACGTCTCCTCGGCCGTCTTCGCCATGCTGCGATAGCTATAGGTGATGCAACCGATGCGCACGCCGTTGAAGACCGAGTTCGGCTTGTCTGCGGCCGAAGCGAATCGAGGAAGCGAGAGGCCGGTGGCGGTGGCGAGAGCGGTGCCGAGGAAGTGGCGGCGGGAGAGCGAGTGGGTGGTCATGCGAAGGTGGAACGCCGAAGCGCGGCGTCTTTTGCCTGAATCGCGTGGAAATCAAAGAGATGGAGAACTGGGTGAATGTGCCAACGATGAACGTGAACCGCTGATCCCCACGCCCGCCTACGCCTTGACCGCCTTTGCCTTGATTGATGTCGCTCATCGCTGCAGGCTGGCATGAGGCCGGAGGTTATTTTCATTCTGCTGCAAGGAGGCCGTCAGAGGCGCGTAGTTTGTGGGCCGTTTCCTCCCCTGAAATGCCACGCATCACCCAAAACTGTGCCGGCCACCAACGCCGCGATTTTCTCAAGCTCGGTCTCACCGCTGCCGGTGGGGGCATGGGCTTCACCAACCTTCTACGGGCACGCGAGAATGCTCCGCAGCCTTCTCTGGGCCGCCCGGTGAACTGCATCCTCGTCTGGCTCGATGGTGGTCCCTCGCACTACGAGATGTTTGATCCAAAGCCCGATGCGCCGAGCGATATCCGGGGCGAGTTCAAGCCGATCAAGACCAGCGTGCCCGGTGTCCATTTCTCTGAGTGCGTGCCGCACCTCGCCAAGGTGGCGGATAAATTCACCGTGCTGCGCAGTGTGACGCACAAGGATCCGAATCACGGCGGTGGTAATCATTACATGATGACCGGTGCTCCCACGCCGGTGCCGGTGGGTTGTGGAGCGTTTGTTACCTTTCACCCGTCTTTCGGCAGCATCGTGAGCTACAAACGCGGCACACAAAACGGCCTGCCCGGCTACATGACGCTACCCAGCATCACCCGCAGTGGCGGCCCGAACTTTCTCGGTGCGGAGCATGCGCCCTTCGTGGCGGGTGGTGACCCGAATGCCAAAGGCTTCAAAGTGCGCGATGTGGTGCTGCCTTCGGACATTTCCGACGCTCGTGGTCTCTCTCGCCGTGAGCTGCGCATGTCGCTCGACCGCATGAAGCGTCTCAATGATGCCATGGCGGAAGACCCGGCGGTGAGCTTTGATACCTTCTACGGCAAAGCCGTCGATCTCATCGCTTCGAAACCAGCCCAGGAAGCCTTTGACATCAGCCGTGAGGATGACAAGACGCGTGACCTCTATGGCCGCACGGACTTCGCCCAGCGCCTGCTGCTTGCCCGCCGCATGGTGGAGGTGGGTGTCCCCTTTGTGACCGTGAACTACGGCGGCTGGGACCATCACCGCGATCTCTTCAAGACCTGTAAAAGCGAGTTCATGCAAAAGTTTGACCAGGGCATGGCCGCGCTCATCACCGATCTCGACCGTCGCGGCCTGCTGGAAAGCACCCTCGTGATCGCCCTTGGTGAATTCGGCCGAACGCCGAAGATCAACAAGGACAGCGGCCGTGATCACTGGCCCGGTGCGATGAACATCCTCTTCGCAGGTGCGGGAGTCCCACGCGGCGGCGTCATCGGTGCCACCGATCCCAAGGGCTACTACGCCAGCGACAACATCTACTCGCCAGAGGATTTCGCCGTCACGCTTTACTCGAAGCTCGGCATTGATCCGCATCAGATCCTCCACACGAACTCTGGACGCCCCGTCCAACTCATCAACGGTGGTCGGCCAATCCGGGAGCTGTTTGCGTGAGGAGCTTTGGAATGAGGAAGGCAGAATGTCGAATGACGAATGACCGGTGTGTTCTGGCATTCGTCATTCTGATTTCGTCATTCGTCATTCCCGCCAGGGCTGCTCCTCCCGGCTTCGAGAGCATCTTTCCAGCGGGCGGACAGATCGGCACTCGCGTGGAATGCACGGTCGCTGGAAAGGGACTCGAAGGCAGCTCGCTGCTAGCCTGGAGCAACCGGCCGGGCGTTGTTTTGCTCGCAGGTGAGAAGCCGAAGAAGTTCATCGCCACCCTCGCTAAGGATGCCAAGCCCGGCCCCAGCCTCATCAGGTTTTACACAGATGATGGCAGCTCACCGCCGCGTGTCTTTGAGGTCGGAAATCTTCCCGAGCATCTCGAAAAGGAGCCGAACGATGCCTTCACCGAGGCAAAGAGTGCCGAGCCGCGCATGAATGCGGTCATCAATGGCGTGCTCGAAAAGGCGGGGGATGTGGATACGCACGCCATCCGCGTGCAGAAGGGCAAAGCGATCACGCTTCAGCTTCACGGCTATGCTTTGGGATCACCGATGGACCCCGCGCTGCGCCTGCTCGACAGCCGGGGAGTTGAAATCCGTGGCGCTCACGACAGCCACAACCTCGACCCACGCCTGAGCTACACGCCAGGCACGGATGGCACGCTCTTTGTGCAAATCCTTGCCTTTGCCCACCCGCCCGCCGCGGATGTGGCGCTCAAAGGAAGCGCCAGCCATGTTTATCGGCTCCTCGTCACCGATGAAGCTCCGAAGCCCGCCACGAATGAACCGAAGGCGCTGACGCTCCCTGCAACGATTCAGGGGCTTTTGGCCAAACCACGCGAGGAGGACGTTTTTATCCTCACGGCCAAAAAAGGCGATGAACTGGTTCTCGCG
>JBILVU010000223.1:0-6337 GCA_044370285.1 Prosthecobacter sp. | reverse complement strand
CCGGAGGCGAAATACCATCTTCCTTCCTTGTCCGCTTCCAGCCCCACGATGAAATCATGTCCACCCGGAGAAGTCTGCATTTCATTCGTCACGCACTCGTAGAAATCCGCTTCGTCATCGCCATTGAGGTCATGCAAGCAGGTGATCTGATCGCGGCCGAGCACGTAGAGCTTGTCCTTCACGACCTTCATGCCCAGCGGTTGATGCAGGCCCGTGGCGAAGCGTTTCCAGCGCAGCTTTTCGAGTTTCTCGTCGATGCCCTTCACCAGCCAGACCTCGCCCGTCATCGTGGCGATAGCGGCGGTGCCGTCGCTGAAGAAATCATGCGCGGTGATGAAGAACAGCGTGCCATGTGGATTCTCGAATGGGATCGTGAGGCGGTCTGTGGCGAAGGGGGCCTGCGTGCCGAGTTCGCCTTTGGTTTCGATCCACTGAGGCCATTGGGCGGCGGCAGGTGATGGCAAATCAATCGCGCTGGTGATGATGAGCGCATCAGCTCCGAGTCGAAAAAAACCGCGATACGTACCAGGGCGCCGCTGTTCCTCTTTGGAGGTCACTTTTCCATCTAGCGGTGCTCCAGCCATGAAACCGTGGCGGTTGTCATTGAGCTTCAAAAAGCCCCCAGACCACTCCAATCGCCAAGACATGCGCTCAGGATCAAACACCGCCGCATGGTCGCCGTGACGCATGCATACAGCTTTTGGGATGATGAGTCCTGCCCCTTTGAATACACCGCTGAACACATTGCCCAGATCACTCGCAGCCCAGCGACCATCCTTCCACGTCACTTGGTCGTTTTGATTGCCCCAGTGGCCTTGCTGGCCGCCGTCCATGCCGGGGAAGGGCGGAATGAGATCGGGCAATGTTTGATTCATGAACTTCAAAGCCTGCTTGCCGTAGAAGTCGAAGGTGCGTTCGCGGTTCACGAACTCCTGCCAGTGCTGGTTGTCGGCTTTGTTCAGCGGCGGCAGATCCGGTGTGAACTCGGCGGCCTTCGGTGCGGGTGGCGGGAGGAGATCGCTGAGGTTGTCGAAGTCCCAGAGGCCGAGGGTGTTGTCCATGCGCAGACGCGGTGCGTTGCCTTTGCGCGGCTTCATGACGCCGCGTGAGAGGCGCAAATCGTCGAGGATGCCGTCGCAGCCGATGCCGCCCTCGACGAGCCGGCCGAAGGCGAGACGTAGATCGGACTTTCCAGTCCGATTCGGATTGGGAACGGACTGGAAAGTCCGTTCTACGGTGGCGACCTGCTTTCCATCCACCCACAGCACGGCGCCCTTTTCATCGACGCTCGCGAGCAAGTCGTGCCACTTCCCGTCGCACACATCGACCTTCGAATCGTAGTCGCCGCCGCGTCCGGGCATGTAGAGCGCCAGCGTGCCGCGACCCGCGTGCGTGTAGAGTTCCCAATGCGTCGCTGAGGACTTCGTCTCGGACGCGACCAGGATGTTGTAGCCCTTTTTGCCATCCAGCTTCGCGCGGCATTCGATGGTGAAGGGCAGCTTGGTGTATTCCTCATCCCCATCGACCACCCAGCCGCCTTTCAGCGCTTTGCCGAAGTCGGCGTTCATCGACTCCACGCTCTCCGGCTTGGCACTCTCCGCTCTCGGCTCCCGCATTGCGGGACTCCCCGCTTCCTTCCAGGTGCGATATGTCGGCTTCGCACCCGGCTTGGCGTCATCGAGCTGCGGCACGAGCCATTTCAAACCGTCGAGGTTGTCGAGCAGGCGGCCTTCGGCGTCCTCGTCGGTGTGATTCAGAATGCCAATCGGGCCGCTGTAGCCGCTGGCGCGAATCTGACGCAGCACCTTCACATCCTGAGTGCCGCCGCCGAGCGGGAGGATTTTGCGACCCTTCGTATCGCCCGCGATGTCCATGCCGTTGAGGTTGAGGCAGAGCAAATGTGGCTTCATCGCTTCGATGGCTTTGGGAAGGCGGTCGAGGTGGCTGTGGCCGTGGTGGAGGTTGTAGATGATGCCGATGTTGTCGGTGCCGTGGTTCTTTTTGAGGAAGTCACACACCGCGACCATGTTCTCCGGCTCGCCGCCCCAGCCACCGTGGTTGTAGATGCCGACCTGACTGCCGATGGCCTTCGCTTTGGCTAAAATGGGCAGCAGACCTTCTGCGGCGGATTTGACTTGGGCTTCTTGTGTTTCGCCGGTGCCCTTCATCATGATCCAAAGCTGCGGATGCAGTTTGTATTTCTCAAACAACCGGAAAGCCTCGTCATGCGTGCCCCAGAAGGCGAAGAACTCGATGCCGTGCTTTTGATAGGCGAGGATCTCGCGTTCAAACTCCGCGACATGCTCCTGCCGCCAGTCGTAGGCGACTTTTTTGAGCCCCATTTTTGCCACCATCTCGGCGCGGGCTTCGGGGCCGCGCTTCGCGGCGTCAAAGGGCACGATGCACCACGCGGCGAGGTTGGGCTTGTCGAAGAGGTCAGCGGCTTGGCCCACTGAATACACAGAAAGCACGGAAAGGACCAAGAAGAAGAGGGGGCGTGACATGGAGAGGTTGTGTTTGAAGGTTCAGTAAGTTCAGTGTGTTCCGTGGACCGCTGCTAATTGACGAAGCGTTCGATGACGACTCCGTCTTTGGCTCCGAAATTGATGAGCAGGCCGAGTTTCATGCCAGTGGCTTTGAGGTAGTTGATGATTTGCGAGCGATGCTCGTCGGTGAGAGCTGAGACGGCTTTGAGTTCGAGAATGATCTTGTCGTAGCAAATCACATCTGGGACGAAAGTGTGCCTCAGCTTTCTGCCTTTGTAGGTTAGCGGGATTTGACGCTGGGCGTCATATGGAATCTCTTGGAGGGAGAGTTCCATCTCCAAGCACTCCTGATAGATGGGTTCAGTGAAGCCACAGCCTTTCTCCTTATAGACTTCAAACAGCGCGTTGCGGATACGATAGGTTTCGTCGGCATAGATGAGCGGTGGTTTCATGATGAAGGTAAGGGTTGCCCACGGAATACACAGAACTCACGGAACTGTTTTCTGAGAATCTAATTCCGTGCGTTCCGTGTATTCAGTGGGCTATTATCGATTGGTATTGAGTGCATGGTTATCCGTGCGGAAGGGCGGGGAGGGCAGACCGGCGGCGTTGTGGAGATTGCAGGTCGGGTTGTCGGACCAGGCGTAGCGCACGGCGATGGGCGAGGGCACTTGCTTTGACGATACGAGCACGGTGTCGCCTTCGATCTTCGCATCGGCCCAGACCCAGTGCTTGTCCGCTCCGCAAATCGCGAAGCCTTCGAGTTGGCTTTGCGGGCTGTTGCGCACCAGCGGCGCGGTTTTGCCGGCCTTGCGCATCACGTCGTAAGTTGCGGGCACTTCTTTGGCGACGAGTCCGCCGCCGAGGTGATCAAAGATCAGTCGGATAGCGCTTCCTTCGATTTTCATCGACGCATAGGACGGACCTGAAGGCACGACCTCGCGGCCATACGTTTTCGCGAGTGCGATCTGGGCGAGGCGTTCACCGGCGACTTGCTTGCTTTGCGGATGGATGTCCTCGGACTCGCCGGTGTCGATGAGCACGGCCATGCCGGTGTTGGGCACGGAGCGCGTCTTTGCCTGCGCCTCGCGGAGCTCCGCCCATACGCTCTCGCCGGGTTGGTTCGTCTTTGGTCGGTAGTTGGCGAGTTGGCAGAAGTAGAAGGGGAAATCGCCCTGCTGCCACTGCTGCCGCCAGTCTTTGATGAGCAACGGAAACGAGGTGCGGTAGAGGCTGGCGTTGCCCGTGTTTGACTCGCCCTGATACCAGAGCACGCCGCGAATGGCATAGGGCAGGATGGGATGCACCATGCCATTGAAAAGTCTGCTGGGCAGCACGTGCTGGCCGGTGAGTGGTGGCACGGCTTTCTTCCCTGCGGCATCGAGCGGCGGCAGCGCATACTCCGCCTTCGCCATCCAGCCGCCGAGTATCTTCGTGGTGCCCACGCTGGGGAACCAACTGAATCCCGGCGGCTCGGCCGGAGCAAAGAGGCGCACGGCGAGTTGGTTCACGCCTTCCTTCAAAAGCGTGGGCGGAATCAGGTAATGACGCACGCTGATGAGGCCGGTGAAGTTGTCCACGCTGCGCTCGCCGATGAGCGTGCCGTTCCAATACACCTGATCAAACTGCGCCGAGGGACCAAACTGCAAGACTTGCGCCGCTCCGGTCTGCCGTGCGGTCAAGGAGACCTCCTTGCGAAACCAAAATGCGCCGAACTTCGGCAACGAAGGATCGGACACCGGGCCGCTGTCCTTCACCGCTACCCAGCCGTCGTCCGTCGAAACGGGCACGCTGAGGAATCGCGATACATCACCCGAGGTGCGATCCTCGCGTTGCGTTCGCTTCAACCACTCGCGAAAGGCGCTTTTGTTGCGCTCGCTCATCGCATCCAGGTTCTTCGCACCTGACGCCAACTCGGGCCCGCTGGCGAGCGAGGCCGGACTGATCCACGGCTCCACCTTCGAGCCTCCCCAGCAAACTTTGATGAGGCCGACGGGCGCCTTCAGCTCACGCTGGATGGTTTTGGCGAAGTAGTAGCCTGCCGCGATGAAATCCTCCGTGCTGCCCGGTCGCGCCACCGTCCAGTAGCCCTGCACATCGTCCACCGGGGTCCTCGCGGCAGGATTCTTCAGCACATGAAACTGTCGCAGCGATGGATTCGCCGAGGCTTCGATCTCCGCAGCCGCGCTCGTGATCGCCTTCATGTCGAACTCCATGTTCGACTGCCCGCCACCCGCCCAGACCTCGCCCACGATCACGTCGCGGATGACTTGGGATTCGCCACCCCCGGTGCGGATCTGCATCTCCCGCGATTCGGCGCTGGCGGCGAGAGGATCGAGCTTCAGCATCCATTTGCCATCCGCATCCGCCGTTGCGGTCTTGCTCTGTCCGGCGAAGCCGACGCTGATCTTTGCTCCTGCCTCAGACCAGCCCCACACGGGCACCGATTGATCGCACTGGAGCACCATGTGCTCGGAAAAGATCGAGGGCAGGCGGAGATCGCTTCTCGTTTCGTCATTCAAGAGACGGATCATGAGTGGCTGCATGGCACGCGCCCAGACTTCGTAACCCTGTTCCGTGAGATGCAGGAGATCTGCAGAGACCAGACCGGGAACCAAGGTGCCATCGGCTTGCAGAAAATCGCTCCACAGGTCGAGCCAATGAACACGTTGTTCGTCGGCGAGCTTGCGGAGTTGCGGATTCAGCGCCGCGATGCGCTGCCGCCGTTCGTCCTCCGGTGAGGCCCCTCGCGGCAGGATCCCCATCAGGATCACCTTCGCCTTCGGCGCTGCGCGGGTGATCCGATCGATGATGGCCTTGACCCCGGCGATGGTGTCTTCGGCCGATTCGAGGTGGGGAGGACGATGACCCACATTGTTGGTGCCGATCATCACCACGAAGACCTTCGGATGATAGCCTTCGAGCTGTCCGTGATCGAGACGCCAAAGCACATTTTCGGTCTTGTCGGCGATGACGCCGAGATTGAGCGGCTCATGCGCGGGATAAACCGTTTCCCAGGCTTTCTTTCCCACGCTCCTCCATCCGTCGGTGATGGAATCGCCCACCAGCACGACTTCCCATCTTCCTCGTTTCGCGAGGGCGACGTGGCGGTCCACCTTCTCCATCCAGGCTGCGGGCTCTGGCCGAGGTGTCGGCGTGGTGGAAATACGACCCTGCGCCGCATCTGGACCCTCGGCTCGCTTCAGGCGCACCGACTGGATCTCGATGCCCGGCGCGGCGCTGATCTGGAGTCTTTGCAAGCCGCCGGAAACCCGGAGCGTGCCGAGCTTTAATGGCGCGAAGATTTTGTCCGGCACCTCCCAGCGCGGCACGAGATCGCGGCGCGGGGTTTCCGGTGGATTGTGTGCGGCGGTGAGGGTGGTTTCGATGACCTGCTCACCGGCGGTGACTTTGATCTTTCCTCCCGGCTCTTGGGCCGTGTGTAGCGCGGTGACTTCATACGTTCCGGCCTGCGGCACTTCGAGATTCCAGGTGATGGTGGCAGTGGGTGTGGGAAACACGGCCCAGTCGTTGTCCCAGCCCTGCCCGAAGAACTTCGCCCCGCCTTCGAGTGTGGCGAAAGGGGCGAGCAACTCGGTTCCTTCGCCGAGGGGGATGGGAAAGCGCTGCACTTTGCCCTGCGTGGAGGCGATGGCGTCGGCGAACCAGGCGTCGTAGGCCTTAGAAAGCGTCGCGGCGATCTCCGGTTGTTGCGTGGTGATGTCGTTTTTTTCGCCGGGATCGTTTCGCAGGTCGAAGAGCATCTCCTGCTTGTTGTCACGCATCCAGCGGTGTGTGTCGCTGCGCACGGTGCCGGGATACTTCGGGATGAGGGTGCCGTCCTTGCCGCC
>JBILVU010000099.1:0-21342 GCA_044370285.1 Prosthecobacter sp. | reverse complement strand
GATGGAGTGCATCTTGATCTTGTGCAGCATTTGGTTCTTGGTATCGCAGTGGCCGAGATTGTTAAACCACTACTCTTGAAAAATGTGTCCTAACCCTGCGGTCCACCGAAAGCTGCGAGATAAAGCCATGCAGCGCTGATGACCTTCATGTTGATGAAGCAATGAGACGAAAACTTCTACAACGAACCTGTGCCGTTGCTTTGATTCTGTGTGTTTATCCCGTTTGTGTCATCGTTTTCACCTGGGGCCACGTTTTGAGGTCGGATCTCAAGGGTGGGAGGAACGGACAGCTCGATGCATACCGGCACGCACTCGCTAGCGCGACGGTTTCCTACACCTTAGGCGAGTGGGCGGTGAGCCTGACGACATGGGTCTTTGAGTCGGGCGGGAAGGATTCCAATAAGATGGATATTCATAACAACCGTCTAGGTGCCAAGATTGGCTCCAATTGTAGATCGTTTGGTGATCTGGAGTCCGCCGTGCGGCAAGCTGTCTTGGATGGCGAGGCTTTAACGACAGATCCCGCCAAGATTACCTGGCTCTCGCCTTCCATGTGGCGTGACGGCAAATTTTGGTAGCTCATCCACAGAGATAGTGGAGAGCCTCGGAGCACGGATGACGGAACCGGGAGGAGGAGTAAGAGGAAGAGGAGGATTGCTGTGCCCACCGCCCACTGCCCACTGACTTCCGCCTCAAAGCGGCACAGTCATGGTAAACGTCGTGGCGAGGCCGGGCTGGCTGGTGGCGGTGATGGTGCCGCGGTGGGCTTCGACGGCACGTTTGACGATGCTGAGGCCGAGGCCGGTGCCTTTGACGGCGCTGCTGTGATGCTTATCTCCCCGGAAGAAGCGCTTGAAGACGAAGGGTAGATCGTGGGCGGGGATGCCGGTGCCGTTGTCGCTGACTTTGAGGACGCATTCGGTGTCGCTCCACTGGCCGGAGAGGGTGATGATGAGGCCAGGCTGCTGGTTCTCTTTGAGGGCGTTTTCG
Source organism: Prosthecobacter sp. (assembly GCA_044370285.1). Classification (GTDB taxonomy): domain Bacteria; phylum Verrucomicrobiota; class Verrucomicrobiia; order Verrucomicrobiales; family Verrucomicrobiaceae; genus Prosthecobacter. The sequence goes on along the minus strand of JBILVU010000099.1, from coordinate 20,352 downwards.
ATGAGGTTGGTGAAAATCTGGTCCCAGTAGAAGCGGTCGCCTTGGAGGAGGCCGTTTTTCTTGGGGAAATCGAGCACGAAGCGGGTGTCCCGCTTTTCATGCATGGGGGCGAGGTGATCGATGGCGTCCTGGACGCACTGGCGGACCTCGAAGGGCTCGGCATTCAGCGGCGTGGTGGCGTCTTCGAGGCGGGAGATGCAGAGCATGTCCTCGGTGAGGCGGGCGAGGCGCTTGCCGTGCTTCTCCATGGTATCGAGGCAGCGGGGGAGCAGGGCGGGGGCGTCCCGCAGGGTCTCGATGTAGCCATTGATGATGGTGAGCGGGGTGCGCAGCTCGTGGGAGGCATTGGCGATGAAATCGCGGCGGATCTGCTCGGTGAGGGCGGTCTCGGTGACATCCTGCACCATGAGCCAGGCGGCGCCGACTCGGGAATTCGAGATGGGGGCGGCCTCGATCATGAAGTAGCGACCGCTGAGATTGGCGGCGGTGGCGGTTTTACTGGAGAACATCTGCACCTGCCGGGTGATCCGCCGCTGCTCCTGGATGGCCTGCTGGACGAGGGCGGTGAGCTGGTGATCACGCAGCTCTTCGATCAAACTGCGGCCGGTGTGGATGCCGGGGCGCTGAAGCATGGCGGCGAGCGGCTGATTCGCAAAGCGGATGCGCATCTCGGCATCGACGATGACGACGCCTTGGCGGATCTCATTGAGGATGGCTTCGAAGAACTCATGCAGGCCACGCTCACGGGGGAGCTGATCGGCGGCGATGCGGGCGGTGGTGACCTCCTGGACGAGGCGGTGGGCCTCGGTGTGCTTGATGCCGATGGCGGCCACGACATCGGCGAGCCATTTTTCATGACGGTGCCTCTGCCTCCACCAGGCGAACCAGGTGAGGATCAGGATGAGGAGAAGGAGGAGGCTGAAGCCGGACATCTGAAATCAGGGGGCCGATGTCTCGACCGGGGCCGCCTCGCCATCAATCTTGAATTGAAAACCGGTGCCACGGACGGTGATGATGCATTTTCCCTCTTCGCCGAGCTTTTCGCGGAGGCGCTTCACATGGGTATCGAGGGTGCGGGTGGCCACATCCCCGTTGTAGCCCCAAACCTCACGGAGGAGATCGGCGCGGGTGTGGACGGCGTCGTCGTTTTCCATGAGGGTGGTGAGGAGCTTGAACTCGGTGGTGGTGAGATCGAGCGGCTGGCCGTGGAGGAAGAGCTTCAAATTCCGGCGGTCGAGGGAGAAGGGCCCACGGCGCATTTCGGAGATGAGGACGACCTTTTTCGTGCGGCGCAGGATGGCGCTGATGCGCAGGAAGAGCTCGCGGGGAGAAAAGGGCTTCGTGAGGTAATCATCCGCGCCGCTTTCCAGCCCGGCGATTTTATCGGTGACCTGGGATTTGGCGGTGAGGATGATGACGGGGATGCTGGCGGTGCGGGTATCGGCGCGGAGTCGCTTGAAGACGTTGAGGCCATCAATGCCGGGGAGCATGAGATCGAGGATGATGATGTCCGGCTGCTGCTCGATGGCGGCGGGCACGACCTGGAGGCCATTGCCGATGGTCACACTTTCATGGCCCTCGCGGGCGAGATGCATGGAAATCATCTCGGCGATGTCCGCCTCGTCTTCGACTATCATGATCTTGCTCATGTGCTGAGCGAATGCGGCGGAAGGGATCATGCGGCAAAGGGTGTTTCGTGACGAAGTCGTTGCGAAGAGGTGGCCGGTCAAGGTTCACACCTTCGAAACGAGGCCTTTTGTGCGCCGTGGCGGCTGTGGGCGCATCGTTTTCGTCACACAAGCCGCTTGGAAAGCAGCCCGGCGTGTTGTTTTCTCCCCGGATGCGAATCCTGATCGTCACCGATACCTACCCGCCGGACATCAACGGCGTGGCGAGGTCGTTGCAGACGCTGTCGGAAGGTCTCGCGGCTCGTGGGCATGCGGTGGAGGTGGCGACGACGCTGGAGGCTTCCGCCGCAGAAAGCTCGCTGCCTCGGCATGTGATGCCCTCGATGCCGCTGCCGGGCTATTCGGGGCTGCGCATCGGTTTTGCCTCAGGACGGCAGGTTTTGGGCATCTTTGATGGTTTCAGGCCTGACGTCCTCTATGTGGCCACGGAGACGCCGCTGGGCATCGCGGCCATTCGTGCGGCGGGGAAGCGCCAGATCCCGGTGGTGAGCGGTTTTCACACGAATTTCCAATCCTACCTCGAAGACTACAACCTGCCCGGCATGGAGGCGGTGGCCTCCGGCATCCTTCGCAGCATTCACAATGCCACGAAACGCACGCTGACGCCCTCCCAGGACACGGCGGCGATGCTGACGCGGTGGGGCATTCAAAACGTGGGCGTGCTGGGCCGTGGGGTGGACATGGAGCGCTTCAACCCGGCAAACCGCAGCCAGGAACTGCGCCGTTCCTGGGGTGCGGATGAGAGCACGCCGGTGGCGATTTATGTCGGTCGCATGGCACCGGAGAAAAATCTGCCTCTGGCGATGCGGGCGTTTGAGGCCTTTCGCGAGACACAGCCGAAGGCGAAGATGGTTTTCGTGGGGGATGGCCCTCGGCTGGAGGCGATGAAGGCAGATCATTCGCGTGCAATCTATGCCGGTGCCCGCATCGGGGCGGATCTGGCGGCGCACTATGCCAGCGGGGATGTGTTTTTGTTTCCCAGCAGCAGCGAGACCTTTGGAAACGTGGTGCTGGAGGCCATGGCGAGCGGGCTGGCTGTGCTGGCCTTCGATTACGCGGCTCCACGGCTGGTGATCCGCGATGGGGTGAATGGCTGGCTGGCTCCTTTGGGGGATGAGGATGCCTTTGTGAATCAAGCGCGGGAGATCGCCCCCCGGTGGAATGATGCCACGCTGCGTGATGCGGCCCGCCAGGCGGCGGGCGATTACGGCTGGGGGCGCGTCATTGAGCAATTTGAATCCGAACTCGCCACCGCCTGCCAGCCATGAGTGAAACTGCTCCCATCCGCGAAAAGACGAAGCTCCGCTGCAAAACGGTGATCATCTCCGATGTGCATCTCGGGATGAAGGATTGCAAAGCCCTCCAGGCCGCTCATTTCCTGCGTCATACGCTTTGCGAAAAGCTCATCCTCAATGGCGACATCATCGACGCCTGGCACCTGAAGCGCCTTGGCGGCTGGAATCCAAGCCACACCGGCTTCATCCGCACCGTGCTGAAGAAGATGGAGAAGGAAAACACCCGCGTGATCTACCTCCGTGGCAATCACGATGACATTCTCGACCGCTTCATCCCCATCGAATTGGATAATTTGATCCTCACGGAGGAGCATGTGCATTCCACCGCCCGTGGCGATTACCTTCTCGTGCATGGCGATGGCTTTGATGCCGTCACCACGAATCATGCCTGGCTCGCGAAACTCGGCGGCTACGGTTACAACGCCCTTTTGCGCTTCAATCGCGTGATCGATTGGGCTCGCCAGATGATGGGCAAGGAGCCCTTCTCACTCGCCAAATGGGCCAAAGCCAAGGTGAAAGCCAAAGTGAGCCCCATGGGCCGCTGGGAGGAGCAGGTGGTGGACCTCGCCCGCTGGCGCCAATGCGCGGGCCTCATCTGTGGGCACATCCACACGCCGACGGACAAGATGCTGGGCGATATTCATTACCTGAACTCCGGCGACTGGGTGGAATCCATGACCGCCATCATCGAGCACCTCGATGGCCGCTTTGAAGTCATCCACTATGATGATTTCTGCCAGCGAACCGGCCGCGAGCCGAAGGAAGCGATGCAGCCGGAGGTGTCAGCGGAAGTGGCGGCGGAGTGATGGCATTCCATTAGGCCATCCACAAAAAAGCCCGCGCACACCGGGTGGCATGCGCGGGCGAATGGTTGGTGGGCCGATTACTGATTGCCAATCATCAGCAGCATCGTGTCACCCTTGCGGTAGAGGCGGAGGAGCACGCTTTGCTCACTGCCTTTGGCGAGGGTTCGGGCCTCGGCGGCGCTGGGAACCATCTGGCGATTGATGTGGGTGATGACATCCCCTTCCTCCAAGCCCATGGCCGCGGCGCGGCTATCGGGATCGACCTTCGTGACGATGACACCCTGAATTTCTTTGGGGATGTCGTGGCGCTCACGCAGGGGTTGCGAGAGGTTTTGCACCATCACGCCAGTGACAAGCTCCTCGGCGACATTCGCGCCTTTACCAGCTCCGCCACGCGGGATGGAGCGGCCGGGGCCGACCTCCGCGAGGGCTTCTTCAGGCAGGGCTTCGAGCGTGGCATTGACGGTCATCTTCTGGCCGTTGCGAAGGATGTCCATCGGCACGCTGGAGCCGGGTTTGAGACTGCTGACGATGAGGCGGAGACGGCTGCTGCCATCCACTTTCTGGCCGTTGATGCCGATGACGATGTCTTCGACCTGGAGACCGGCTTTTTCGGCGGGCGACTCTGCGCCCACCTGAGTCACGAGGGCTCCGGTTTGATCGCCAATGTTGTATTGCTTGGCAAACTGGGGAGTCACATCCGTGATCTGCACGCCGAGGTAGCCGCGCTGCACGGAGCCATCATCGAGGAGATCCTCGGCGATGCGCATGACCATGTTCACCGGGATGGCAAAGCCGATGCCGGCGCTCATACCCGACTTAGAGAGAATGGCGGTGTTGATGCCGATGACACGACCGAGAGCATCGACGAGCGGGCCGCCGGAGTTGCCGGGATTGATCGAAGCATCCGTCTGGATGAAATCCTCGTAGCCAGACATGCGGCCTTTGCGCACGATGCCCTCATTGCTGCGGCCGAGGGCGCTGACGATGCCCTGGGTGATGGAGCGGGGAAGTTCCATCGGGGCACCAGCGGCGAGCACCACATCCCCGACGCGGAGCATATTGCTATCACCGAGGGTGGCGGGTTTGAGGCCTTTGGCTTCGATCTTGATCAGGGCCACATCGGTGAGCGGATCGTTGCCGATGATCTCAGCGGTGTAGTTTTTGGTGTTTTCACCATCGGGCACGGCCACCTCGATCTTTTTGGCGTCCTCGATGACGTGGTTGTTGGTGAGGATGTAGCCGTCCGAGGTGATGATGACACCGGAGCCGACGCCACGGTTCTGATGCTCGGGGATCTCGTCCTCCTCAGGCGGTTGCTGCGGCTGGCCACGGCGGCGGGGCGCCTGCTGCTCGTCGTTTTCATCCATGCCGAAATCCTCATCCGGCACGCCGAAGAAGCGGTAGAAGAAGGGGCGGAGCTGAGGCGGGATTTTATCCGCCGTGGGTGTCTTCACCGGAGCGGAGGAAAAGATGGTGACGACGCTAGGGAGAATCTTCTCGGCCACATTGGCGTAGCTCATTTGGATCTGCCCGCCGTTTGGCAGCGGCGCGGCGTCCTTGGTGAGCTTCGAGTTGAAGGCGTTGGAGTCGATCTGCTCGGCACGGGCCAGGCTGAGCGCCAGCGTGATGGCGGTTACGATTGGAGCGGTATGTTTCATGGTGGGGGTGGAGGGATTTCAGAGCATCACTGGACGTGATACGCGCCGTGTGACGTGCTGACGCGGAAAATCTTGGATCAATTTTCAGCCCTGCAAAGCGACTGTGCAGAGAAATTTTGCCCGCACACAAAGAAGCGAACGTGCGGCGTTTGGCTGCTTTTTGCCTGCTCGGTCAGATCTCGGGCAGTTTCCAATCCCCACGGAAGGGGCGGGCTTCGAGGAGCTTGTTGGCTTCGGCGTCGTTTTGGAAGGTCTCGGTGGCGGGGTCCCAATGGAGCGGGCGTTTGGCCTTTACGGCGATAGCGGCGAGCTGGCAAAGCGTGTCGCTGCGGACGGCGGTTTCGATGTCGCAGATGGCTTTGGAGCCAGCTTTGATGGAGTCGATGAAGTTCCGCGTGTGTTCGAGGCTGGCGGGCAGTTTGATCGGCATGGTGCCTTCTTTGTTGGCGGGATCGCGGAGGATGGCGTCGTCGCTGGCCTTGATGCTGCCGCGCAGGACATGCACCCAGCCCTTTTCGCCGATGAAGCGGATGCCGTGGCCGATGTCGTCGCGTTTTTCATTCACGAAGACGATGGGCGCGGCGCTGGCGTAATCGAAACGCATGCGCCAGCCGAGCACGTTGTCGCAGGTGCCGTTCGCAGGCCATTCGGCGGCTTCAAAGCTCACTTTGACCGGTCCGGTGTCGTCGGTGCCATTGCCCCACTGGGCGATGTCGAGGTGGTGGATGCCCCAGCAGGAGAGCATGCCGAGTGAGAAATTGGAGATGTTCTCGTGGAAGTGGCGCTTGGTCTTTTCGACGTTGTAAGGCGTGAACGGCGCAGGTCCCACCCAGCGCTCCCAGTCAATGGTTTCAGGTGCCGTTTGATCTGGGAAAAGCGGCGACGTGATGCCGCCGGGCACAGCGACCTGGATTTCCGTCAGTTTGCCCAAACGACCGTTGCGGGCGAGCTCGCAGGCCCAGCGAAATTTGAGGTCGCTGCGCTGCTGCGTGCCGAATTGGAACACGACGCCGGTTTTACGCACGGCGGCGCGGACGTGCTTTGCCTCGGCCACGGACATGCCCATGGGTTTTTCATGGTAGATGTGCTTTTTGTTCAGCACGGCATCGGTGGAAGGAATGCTGTGCCAGTGGACGGGCAGCGCCATCAAAACGGCGTCGATGGAAGCGTCGCGGTTCAGCTCGCGGAAGTCGGAGAGGACCTTCACGTCATCGCTGCCGTAGGTTTCTTTGATGAAGCCCTTCGCGGTGGCGATGCGCTGCTGGTTCACATCACACAGCGTGGTGACGCGGACGCTGTCATTGGTCAAAAACGCCCGCATGTCTCCCGTGCCCTGCGCTCCGCAGCCGATGACGCCGAGGGTGATCTTATTCGATGGCGCTGTTTGTGAGCGCAGCACGCTGGCAGGCACAAAGGAAGGCGCAATGCCCGTGGCGAGCACGGATTGAAGGAAGGAGCGGCGGTTGTTCATGGCAGGAATTACCAACGCTAACCGAATAGGTATCCAACGGACAAGAATTATGTCTGATCGGCCAAATCGAGCGTTTGGTAGCTCGATTTAGCCGCAGAGGAGCAGAGGTTTTGATCTTTGCGCCTCTGCCTCTTTGCTCCTTTGCGGCTAAGCCGAACGGCTCAAAGCTCTCATCCTTCTTGCTGAACGCTCTCAAACACCGCGCCGCCGAGGAGCCGCTCTCCATCGTAAAGCGCACAAATCTGTCCCGGCGTCAGCGCACGCTGGGGTTCGTGGTATTCGAGGGTGGCGCGGCCTTCGCCGAGCGGTTGGAAGTCGGCGAGACCGGCGGGGCAGCGGTAGCGGGGTTGAGCGTTCAACACGCGAGCGGCGTCGAGCGGCTCGCCAGTGGTCGAGATGGAGTGCAGCACGGCTTGGCGTGCCCAGAGCAGCGGCGTGTCGGCATTTTCGATGGCGACGACGAGTTCGTTCGTCGCGTGTCGCTTGGCGACGACGACGTAGGCCTGCTTGTGGATCGGGCTGGCGACGCCGTGGCCTTTGCGCTGGCCGAGGGTGTAAAGATGCAGGCCGCGATGTTCGCCTCGCACTTTGCCTTCGAGATCGACGATGGGCCCCGGTTTGTCCGGCACGAAGGTGCGGAGGAAGTCTTCCATCTTCACCTGACCGATGAAGCAGATGCCCTGGCTGTCTTTTTTCTCCGCCGTCTTGAGTCCAAACTGCCGCGCAAGGTCACGCAGTTCCGGCTTCAACAGATGACCGATGGGAAAGTGCGCGATTTGCACCTGCTCCGGACGCATCATGGCGAGGAAGTAGGTTTGGTCTTTGTTCGGATCAGCACCTCGGAGGATGTGGCCGCCCTCTTTGCGTGCGTAGTGGCCGGTGGCGATGCCTTCGAAGCCGTTGTCACGCGCCCAGTCCCACAGTACGCCGAATTTCATCTCGCGATTGCACATCACGTCGGGATTCGGCGTGATGCCGGACTGGTAGCCTTCGAGGAGGTATTTCACGACCTTCTCGCGGTATTCGGTCATGAGATTGACGACGCGAAACGGAATGCCGAGTTGCTCGGCGACGGCGCGGGCGTCATCGATATCCTCTTCCCAAGGGCAGTGGCCGATGATGTTCTCCTCGTTGATCCAGTTCTTCATGTACACGCCGTGAACCTCATGCCCATCACGAACGAGGACCGCAGCGGCCACGCTGCTGTCCACGCCGCCTGACATCGCCGCGAGAATCTTCATGCTCGGATGTTTCGGCGGGGCAGGGCGGGCGTCAATGAAGAGGCGCATGCCAGTTGCCGGACATGCGCCTCGTGGAATGCTTTTTCGATCAATTAGCCCTGCTGGCCCTGATACTTCGAGTCACCGAAGGCGAGGATGAGGAGGAAGATGGGGCCGAGGAGCCAGAGACCGATGCCAAAGCCTGTGCCTTTACCGAAGTTCTTTGCCATGCCGAGGCTGGCGAGCAGCGAGATGATGATGTTCACGAGGGGGATGATGAGCAGGATGATCCACCAGCCGGGCTTTCCGCAGACGCGGAGCCAGACGATGGCATTGTAAATGGGGATGAAAACGGCCCAGCCGGGCTGGCCAGCTTTGGTGAAGACTTTCCAGACGGCGGCGATCATCACGATGATGACGGCGAGGACGGCGAGCGTTCCTCCTGTTCCGAGTTCCCCCTTGGCGGAGTATTCGAGCGAGGCTGCGCTGGATTCTTGCAGCATGGGAAGCAGATGGGTGAGCATAGAGGAGTGTGGGGTGTGCGTTGAATGAGCGGGGAAGGATTTCCCGAACTCGATAAGCTGGGATCACAGCAAAAAGCTAGCCATCTGACAAGCAGGATTGTTTCTATAAGACCGGCGGCAATAGCGACTCGATGCAAGCACCGCTCCTGCCAGGCAAAGTCATGTGTTTGAAGTTGCCTGTGAGTGCTTTATGAAAGGCGGATGATCGTAAACCTGCTGCTCAAGCCCTGGATGGCACCGCTGATGCGGCAGCGGGCGCTTTGCCGGTGGACGCTGCTGACGGTGCTGGTGCTTTTCGCTGGCTCGCGGATGGGGTGGAGCCTTTGGCCGTGTCCGTTTGCGGAACTGACGGGGCTGCCGTGTCCGGGCTGCGGGATGACGCGGTCCATGCTGGCGATGCTGCGCGGAGATTGGGGGCTGGTGATGCGGCTGCACCCGTTTGCGCCGTTTTTTGCCCTCACGGGCGGCTTTTGCGGTTTGGTATCGCTAATGCCGTTGGATCTGGCGAATCGGGTGGCGGCGAAGGTGGAGGTTTTTGAGAGCAGGACCCGGCTGCCAGCCGTGGTCCTGATTCTTTTTGCATGTTTTGGCTTGCTGCGACTGCTTGGATATTGGTATCAACCCTTAATTCCTGATCCGTCTGCCCCTTTTCAGAGGCCTGCGATTCACCGGGAAGCCAACCAACCACCTCGAATACCATCCTCTCATGAGTCCTGAACAAGCTGCTTCCCTCGCCCCCTCCGGCGTCACCATGGCCCTCATCGCCCTCTTTATCATCATCAGCTTGGTCTGCTGGATCAAGGTGCTCATCGCCCTCTTCAAAAATGCCGGTGTCGGCCTCGGCATCCTCGGCATCATCTGCTCTCTTTTCGCGTTCATCTGGGGTTGGGTGAAAAGTGGCTCCCTCGGCCTTCGTGGCACGATGATCGCCTGGACGGTCTCCATCGTCGGCATGATGGCGGTTCAGGGGAAAATGGCGGCCGACATGGTTTCCAATCCTGAAATGCAGAAGCTGATTCAGGAAGCCCAGCAGCAGGCCCAACAGCCTGCCGCCGCACCTGCTCCGGCTGCTCCTGAGGCTCCAGCACCTGCCCCAGCGCCCGCACCTGCCCCCGCGAACCAGTAATTCGGTTCTGAGAGTATCTTCACGAATGCCATCTCCTCACGGGGATGGCATTTGTTTTGGGCATGGGAGAGCGGCGGCTTGATCTTTCCCGTCACCGGCGCACAAGGACGCATGGCAAAGATCGAAAAAGCACCCACGGGCGAGTTCCACTCCGGCTATGGCTGCGTCATCATGGCATTGGCGGCGGGGATGTTTGGGTTCATCCTGTGGTGGGGCTGGTATTCGCTGACGACGATGGATCGTGAGATCGGAGCGGTGGCCCAGGCTGAAGCGGCCGTTTTGCCTGTCATCACGCCGGTGCCGGATCTGGAGAAGAGGCTCGCGGATTTCGCGGCGACGGATAAGGCAGGTGGGTATGCCACTTTGATGCTCTCTGTGGCCGATTTGAACGCGCTGCTCGTCCTGGCACCCGATGGCGGCAATGGCAGCTACAAGGATATGCTCCGCGTGAAGGCTCTCGATGCCGCCAAAGGACTGATCGTCACTGATGGCAGCCTGCCGATGAACACGGCGAAGTTCTGGGAAGGCACGAAACGTTACCTCGTGGGTGAGATCGACTTCAAAATCGAGCAAACAGAGCTCGGCCCCGATGCCAAAGTGGCCGCCGTGCGGGTGCCAGGCAAAACGGTGCCTGCCGAGATGGTGAAGGGCATGCAGATGTACGGCTACCTGGGGCCTTATCAGAGCCATCCGGTCATCGGGCCGGTGTTAAAACAAATTCGATCCGCGGACATTGAGGATGGAAAGCTGGTCCTGACGAATCGAGGAGGCTGAAAACTATGCAAAGCACCCCACTCCCCGAGCACCCCAATTCCTGGAAAACCCTCTCCTCGCGGGAGACCTACTCGAACCCGTGGATTCGTGTGCGCGAGGATCAGGTCATCAATCCTTCGGGAGGGCAGGGGATCTACGGCGTGGTGGAATATAAGAACCGCGGCGTGGGCGTGATCCCCGTGGATGAGGAGGGCTTCACCTGGCTGGTGGGCCAGTGGCGCTACTGCCATGATCGCTACGAATGGGAGATCCCGGAAGGCGGATGCCCGGCCGGTGAATCCCCGGTTGAAGCGGCCAGACGGGAGCTTTTGGAGGAAACCGGCATCGTGGCGGCCCAAATCGAGCCGCTTTTGATCGGCATCCAGCTCTCGAATTCGACCTCGAACGAGCTTTGTGACCTTTTTATCGCCACCGGGCTGACCTTTGCCCAAGCGGATCCCGAGGAGACGGAGCAGCTCGAAGTCCTGCGTCTCCCGCTCGCCGAAGCCATTGAAATGGCCAAGGATGGCCGCATTCGGGACAGCGTGAGCGTCCTCGGCCTGTTGGCGCTGGCCTGCGGGACTCGGAAATAAGGTTCATCCCGGCATTTGACAGCGGGGGGGAGGCGATTACTATCGCGCCCCTTTTTCCCCCCAGAGGGCATCCATTTATGGCAACTACCCAAGTCATCCTCAAAGAACGCATCAAAGGCCTAGGCGCTGAAGCCGATGTGGTCAAAGTGAAGCGCGGTTTCGCACGTAACTTCCTCCTGCCCGAAGGCAAAGCCTACGAGGCTACCAAAGCCAATCTCCGCCACACTGAACGCCTGAAAGCCGTCCGCGCTGAGCGTGAGGCTGCTGAAATGGCCGAGTCCACAAAGCTCGCCGCCAAGCTCAAGAAGGTGAAGCTCAAGCTCACCCTCGCCACCGGCCAAGGCGGCAAGTCCTTCGGTGCTATCACCACGATGGACATCGCCAAGGGCCTCAAAGATCAGGCAGGTCTCGAAATCGATCGTCACAACATCGTCCTCGAGCGTCCGATCAAGAACACCGGCGCTTTCGACATCGAGATCAAACTCGGCTACGACATCACCGCTGAGATCAAGCTCACCGTCACCGCTTCCGGTGACAAGGCTGCCGAAGGCGAAGACGCCGGCGAGCAAGGTGCCGAGTAAGTTTCCATCTCAATCATTCTCACGAAGCCGCGTCCTCGGACGCGGCTTTGTTGTTTTCAGCGTGTTGCATTTCGACTTTGTGGTGGCACGCTTTTCCAGAACGCTCTCTCCACAATGAATGTCGCCCTTCCACCAGCTTTGCTCCAGTTCGTCCAGAACTTGGTCAGCAGTGGTCGTTATCACAATGAGGACGAAGTGATGAGTGATGCGCTACGCGTCCTCGAGCGTCAGGAAATGGATAGCTCTCCGGCCTTGGAAGCGGCCTTGCTGGAAGGGGTGAGATCGCCACACCATCCCTATGATGCCAACGTGCTCGAACGGGTGCGCACATCTGCTCGTGGCGCATGAGTTTAGCTGTCATCATTTCAGAAAAAGCGGAGCTCGATCTCACTCTGCAATATCGGTGGTATCTACAGCATGGGGACGCAGCAGTGGCTGAGCGCTATCTGGCCGCTTTTGATGAGATGATTCAGGCTCTCACGGTTAATCCTGAGCTGGGTAGGTCGCGGCATTTTCAGAACGAAGAACTTCGTGGCATGCGCAGTTGCCAAGTCGGCGGAGCTTTTTTCCGGCATCTGATATTCTACCGGAATGCCGATACCCTCAGCATTGAGCGGGTGATGCACGGCGCACGGGATCTACCACGGCGGCTGCTTGAGGAGCCGGGGTCTGAATGAGGAACTTCACGTCGCAAGGCTCCGCAGATAGCGTTTAAAAAACGCCACGCCGTCTTCGAGGTCCGTCACGGCAATGAATTCATCCTTCGTGTGCGCCTGCGCGATGCTGCCGGGGCCGATGGCTATGGCGGGGGTGCCTGCGACAGCAAGAAAAGCGGCGTCACAGAACCATGGTGCCCCGGTGAGGTCGCCATCAGCGGCGATGAGCTTCTGGATGAAGGGATTCGCGGGATCGGTATCGAGGCAAAAGGCCTCGCTGGCGGCGGTGACGCGTGCGGTGGCATCGTGACGGGCGATGAAGTCGCTCAGCAGCTTCATCGCTCCGCCGGCCTTCGCGAGACCGGGGGTGGTGCGGATGTCCACGCGGAGTTTGCAGGCATCGGCCACGATGTTGCTGCGGGTGCCGCCGTGGATCATGCCGAGATTGATGGTGCTCACGCCGAGCCATTCGTCTTCGCCACCGGCCTCGGCGAGGATGTCGCGGAACTCGGTATCGAGGAACTGCACGAGCTTACTCATTTTCACGATGGCATTTACGCCGAGTTCCGGCGTGGCACCATGCACGGCGACTCCAGTGGTGTGTACGTCGGCCCAGAGGCAGCCTTTGTGGCGAAACACGGTTTTGAGTGAGGTGGGCTCGCCGATGAGGGCGAGGTCGTAGCGGCTGTGATGCTTCGCGAAGTGCTGCGAGCCGAGCTGGGCGCTTTCCTCGGACATGAAGCCGACGAAATGCACCTCGACAGGCAACGCGGGGAGTTCCTCGCGGAGTTCGTGAAGCGCCCAAAGCATCGCCGCCGCAGAGCCTTTGGTATCGGAGGCACCTCGGCCCCAGATTTTGCCCTCGCGGAGTTCGCCACCAAAAGGATCAATCGTCATGCCGCCGACGCTCACCGTGTCCGTGTGCGGGGCAAAGAGGATGCGTGGCTTGCCGCTGCCGTTGGTGGGATAGTGGCCGATGACGTTTGGACGGCCGGGTTCGACTTCATCGAGAAAGGTTTCCGCGCCGGAGTGCTCCAAAAAAGCGGCAATGTAGCGGGCGCAGGCCTCCTCCCCGGTGTGAGGGGTGCCGGGATCGCCATCGGGATTCACCGATGGGATACGCACGAGGGCCTGGAGGAGCTCGACGACGCTTTGAGGCGGGTTTTGCATGCGCGATAGGAGCCGTGGGACGCTTCCTTTGCAAACGGAGGCTTGCGCTGGCCTCGTGACTTGGCTTCATGGTGCGCATGATCGCCTATTTGAAAGGAATTCTGGCCGAGGCCCTGCCGCATCAAGCCACCGTGGATGTCCACGGCGTGGGTTATCTCACGCATATCCCGCTGACGACTTTTGACCGGCTGCCGCAGCCCGGCGCGGAGGTGCGGCTGCTCACGCACTACCACGTCACCGAGCAGGATCACAAGCTCTTCGGCTTCCTCACCGAGGATGAGCGGGATCTCTTCCGCTTGCTGATGGACCGTGTCTCCGGCGTAGGGCCGAAAATGGCGCTTTCTGTGCTCAGCGGCATGCCTGTGGCCGCTTTCAAAGATGCCGTGATTCAGGGCGATGTGAAGGCGCTGGCCCGCATCAAGGGCGTGGGTGGCAAAACGGCCGAGCGCATCGTTTTGGAGCTGAAGGACAAGGTCGGCGTTGTGGATGCCTGGCAAGCCAGCCGCAGTGCGAAGACCTCTCACGATCCCGTCCGCGAGGCGCAGAGTGATGCGGTGCTCGGCCTCATCTCCCTCGGTTACAAGCAGAGCGAGGCGCAAAAGGCCGTGAACGAGATCACCAAGCAGCCCGGCTTTGATCCAGCCTCCAGTGCGGATCAAATCATCCGTGAATCCCTCCGCTCGATGAATTGAATGCCTGACGACGCCACATTCGCCGAGGTGAAGCGCCTGCTCGAAGCGGGTCGCGAGCGTGAAGCCGCCTCGCATGTGCAGTGGAAGGAGAGCACGACGCTCGCCGCCTATCTAGAGCGTTGTTTTCGTGAGCAGCCCGCTGATGCCTGGCTGCTCGACATGCTCTGCCGCGAGCTTTGGCGGCAAAACGACCGTGCGGGTCTGGAAAACGCCCTGCAACTGCCCGCCGAAGGCAGTGCTGAGACGATGAAGTCTGCCTGGCAAGTCCTCGTGCAGGCGCGGAATGATGATCGTGCAGATCTGGAAGCTGCTCTTACTTGCGTGGTGCGTGGTGGGCAGCTTTCGGCGGATTTTATCATGCTTTTCGAACGTGAAATGGCCTCGCTTAAGCTCCTGCGCCTGCTCGATACCGTGCTGGAGGCCGCCGTGGCGGATGAGACGATCAGCATGAGCTTCGCGGCGCTTTTCATCCGCCGTGCCTGCCATCGCAAGCAATGGGACGTGCGGCGTCATTTCGCACGATGGATCGAAAGAGCCGTTGATGCCGCTGCGGAGCCTGTGGCGGCCTTTTTGGATCTCATCGGCGATATGCGGGAGGCGGCTGGCATCGTGCCGGATCTCATCGCCGCGCATGGGGACTGGATGCGGCGGCATTCATCCACCTTTGGTAAATGCGGCTACGCCCTGGCAAACTCCGGCATGCAGGCGGAGACGGCGGCATGGCTCGAGGGCTGCGAGCTGCGGGAGGATCTGAAAGGCTGGATCGCGGCGAATCAGGTGAGCGCTCTCTGGCATCAGCAGCGCTATCCAGAGGCCACGCGGGTGGCTGCGGCGGTCCTGGAGCGAGATCTCAAGGATGCAGCGTGGGATTGGAATGCCTCAGCGGCTGCTTTTGGGCATGCGCTGGAAGGTCGGGCTCTTGAATCCCAGGCTGCCATGGCACGCATCACTGGCGAGAGCGAGGTACATGCGGAGTTCACCTGGGCCATGGAGCTGGCTCGCAGCGTGCTGCGGGCACTGGGACTGCCATCGCACGAGGCAAAGCGAGTGTTTCACGAAGAGAGGCAGCGTCTCGCCCTGGTGCATGATCGCTTGGTTTCCAAGCTGGACGAAGAAGCCTCCGCGCAGCGTTATCGTTTGGCATTGGAGGCCATCGGCAGGCATGGCGGCTTCCGTGTTTGGCCGTGGAATCGGCGTTTGAAATCCGCCGCCTCTACCAGTCCGCTCAAAGGCCTTTTCTGGATCGGCGGCGTCGTGCTGCTCCTCATCGCGGTGCTCCGCGGCTGCATCCGCCCGGATGAATCGAATTTTCTCATCGAGAATCCGGCGGATTCCGTTGAGTTGCCCAAAGACATGCAGGACCGTCCTGGCAGCGCCAAAGAGATCGAAAAGCTCATGAATGCCCAGCAGGCGCGGCCGAATCGCTGAGCTGTCGAAGGTGAAAAACGTGACAAGTGACGGCTGCACGGCGTTTAGTGAGTGCATGATCCGCTCACTCCTCTGCCTCCTTTTGTTCACCACGCCGCTTTTGACCGCTGAAGAGCCGCCGCCTGGCCTCACCGAATACCTCGGGCGGCAAATCGCCATGACGATGCATTGGAAGGGGGCGGAGTGGCTCATGCGCCGCGTGCGCGAAAAAGAGGAATCCCCCACCATCATGCGTCGTGAGCTCCAG
Source organism: Prosthecobacter sp. (assembly GCA_044370285.1). Taxonomy (GTDB): domain Bacteria; phylum Verrucomicrobiota; class Verrucomicrobiia; order Verrucomicrobiales; family Verrucomicrobiaceae; genus Prosthecobacter. The sequence continues at coordinate 4,441 of JBILVU010000099.1, read as the reverse complement.
GTGAAGCCCGGCATGAACATCTGCGACATGGGCTGCGGCAATGGTTTTCACACCATGCCCCTCGCGAAAGAGGTCGGCGAAGCTGGAAAGATCTACGCCGTCGATGTTCAGCCTGAGATGATCGAAATGCTGCGGCAGAATCTCGATGTCAAAGGCATCAAAAACGTCGTTCCCATCGTCGGGGCCTATCACGATCCGAAATTGCCACCTAACACCTGCGACCTGATTTTGCTCGTCGATGTCTATCACGAGTTTTCTCATCCCGTGCAGATGCTCGCCGCCATGCGAAAGGCCCTGAAGCCGGATGGTCAGCTCGTGCTCGTCGAATTCCGCGCCGAGGACGAGACCGTGCCGATCAAACCCGAGCACAAGATGAGCAAGGCGCAGATTCACAAGGAGATGAACGCCAACGGCTTCGTCATGAAGCGTGAGTTCGATGGTCTGCCCTGGCAGCACCTCATGTTCTTCGGCAAGGATGCCTCGTGAACTTGCCGCCTGCGTGTCTCCACGCTAACAGAGGGGCATGACTCTCACGCTCCCCCAGTGGTTTGATCTCCACACGCACTTCCGCCAAGGCCCCGCGATGGCCTCGTATGTCAAAGCGCATCTCGACATGGGCTGCGCGGGTGCTCTGGCCATGCCAAACACCCAGCCGCCCGTCTCTCACGTCTCCGGCGCGGCCCGAGCGGATGGCTGGTCCATCGAGAGCTACTCGGCGGAGCTGCGTCAGGCAGGCGCGGCGGCTTTTGAGCAGCTCATCGTGCCGCTTTACCTTACCCAGCAGACCACGGCGGCCATGATTCACGAGGGCGCAGCCTCTGGCGTGCTCCGAGCCTGCAAATACTACCCGCCCCACGGCACCACCAATGCGGAGCATGGCTTGCCAATGGATGATTTGATCGGCGGCGAAGTGCTGCGAGCGATGGAGGAGCGCAGCATCGTGCTCTGCATCCATGGCGAGCAGCATGCGTTGAGCGGGCCGGACTACATCGACGCACAGCAAAACGCCGAGACGAGGTTTTATACGGAACGCATGCCTCGACTGCTGGCCGCGCATCCCCGACTCCGCATCGTGTGCGAGCACATCACCACGCGCACGGCGGCGGAGTTTGTGGCTGCTGCGCCGGAGCATGTGGGTGCCACCATCACGCCGCAGCACCTGCTTTACACCCTCGGGCATCTCATTCAGGGGCTGAAATACCACCTCTACTGCCTGCCCATCGTGAAGTTCCAGGACGACCGCGCCGCGCTGCGCCAGGCCGTGACCACCGCAGGCCAGTCCAAGTTCTTCGCGGGCACAGACAGCGCCCCCCACACCACGAAGGCCACCGCCTGCGGCTGCGCGGCAGGCTGCTTCACGGGCGGCTGCGCACCTCAGTTGTATGCCATGGCCTTTGAGGAAGCGGGTGCTGATCTGGCCTCCGAGCAGGGCAGGGCATCCTTCGAGAAGTTCCTCTGCCTCAATGGCCCGCGCTTTTATGGCTTCCCCGCCTCCACGCGGCAGTTTCAGATGGTGAAAACGCCCTCGCAGTCTTTGCCCCTCGAAACTCCCGCTGGTCCCATCACACCGCTTCCACTCGGCCTGGGGCTGGAGATGACCTGGAGCCTCGCCGGGGCGATTTGAGAGCGAACAAGCTCAATGAAGCGATTCTCCCGGCTAACTTTACGAATTTCCGCCCAGTTACCGCCTCAGACACTTCAAAAATCAGCAATCATCAATCAGCAATCGACATTCCCGGTTTCGCCCGCCGTACCGCCCCCGAAACCGCAGATTGCTGAACTCCCATTGCTGATTGTTGAAGTTACTCCCGCTCCCACCACGTTTGGAGAGGCCGCCATGAAGACCATTGCCCTACTCTGCCTCGCCGTCTTGACCTCCGCTGCCCTCGCCCAGGCTCCGAAAGCCCCGGTGAAAAAGGAACGGAAGCCAAACCCCGCCATGGCGAATATCGAAGATGTGCCGGGCCTACCTCGCGTGCTCATCATTGGTGACTCGATCTCCATCGGCTACACGCTCGACGTGCGTGAGCTGCTGAAAGGCAAAGCCAACGTCCACCGCATCCCGACCAATGGTGGCCCGACCACCAACGGTCTCAAAAACATCCAGGCTTGGCTCGGCGACTCGAAGTGGGATGTCATCCACTTCAACTGGGGCCTTCACGACCTCAAATACATCCAGGATGATCCATCCAAGCGGGCCGATCCGAAGGCCGCTGGTTCTCATCTTCAGGTGGCGCTGCCCGATTATGAGAAGAACCTCGCCGCGCTCGTCAAAACCATGCAGGCCACCGGGGCCAAGCTCATCTGGTGTGCCACCACCCACGTCCCTGCCGGCAGCGATGGCCGTATCGAAGGCGATGAAGTAAAATACAACGAAGCCGCTGCCCGCGTCATGGTCGCCGCAGGCATTCCCACGAATGATCTGCGTGCTCACGCTCTCGCCAAGCCGGAAGCGCAGCTCCCGGCGAACGTTCACTACTCGCCTGAAGGCAGCCGCTACCTCGCTGAAAAAGTCGCCGCTGTGATTGCGGAGCAATTGCCGAAGAAATGAACGAGAGGTGAGCCAGCCTTACTCGATGATCAGGCTGCTTCGCACGAGTTCGAAGCCGGATTTCACCTTGTCGAGATCCTCGGCGGAGACTTGGCCGGTCACAAAACAGCGCTGCTTACCAAAGGTGCGTGCGTATTAAAATCGGGTGTGAGGAATAACCACCGTGGCCAGCCGGATGTTCAGCGTTTCCTTGATCGCTTTCCATCCCTCCACCTCAGGAAGGTCGGTGAAGATTTGACCAGACATGGTGCCCATGGGGATCGCCTCGGAGGTCTCTGCGGAAAAAGTCTTCGCGTAGTCCTTCAAATCATCCGCCAGGGCCTCGGGAAAGACTTGGACGATCACCATGGCATCCCCGGGTGTCTCGATGGAGAGGTGGTGAATGCCTCGCTCGTGCATCTCGTCCTCGACTTCCCAGTTTCCGGGCAGGCGCAGCGTGATTGGCTCTTTACGGATCTGTTTCGGGTTCGCGAGATCCGCTTTCGGCTCGCCGCAGGACGACAACAACGTGGCAGCGATGGCGAGAAGCGGAAAAAGAAGGGCACGGCGCATGCCGCGCTTCTAACTCAGCGGACCCCTTCTGGCAATCACCTTCACCCAGCCCATGCACCGCGAAACACCGGCTCTCGCCAGCACGTTCAGAACATCCCAACGATTCACCACCCGATGAACTCCTCACGTCTCCTCCGCCTCGCCCTTGCTGCTGTTTTGCTCGTCATCTTGCCCTCCTGCGGGACGGCGTTTCGGAAGGCCTGGAAGCATGCGCCCACCTCGCAAGGCATAGAAGGCAAATGGGAAGGCACTTGGCTTAGCGCAGCGAATGGCCATACCGGCACCTTGAAGTGCGTGGTCACTGCGTCTCCAAAGGCCGGCGAGCACGAATTCTTCTACCGCGCCACCTGGAAAACGATTCTCAGTGGCAGCTACAAAGCCGTGCATCACGTCGAGAAAAAAGGCAGCACTCTCGTCTTCAAAGGCGATCACCAGATGCCCGACTGGGCAGGCGGCAAATACCATTACGAAGGCACCGTGAAGGGCGATGAATTCAACGCCTGCTACGAGTGCGCGATGGATCGCGGGACGTACACCATGAAGCGAGTGAAGTGAGCTTCACCTAAGGGCCGATCAGCACGATCGGTCCCTCGCCTTTCGGCACGCCGCCTTCTTTCTCGACGCTCAAGGCAAACTTCGAGGCATCGGTTACGTCGGTGACGGGCTTGAAGTCCACTTTGGCGAAGCCCGTGCTATCCACGCGAACGATGCCCGCATCGACAGGCACGGGTTGCTTGGGATCGACGACCCAGAGCTGGTAATCTTTGCCAACCTGCACCGGGGGCATTTTTTCGAGTTTGAGGACGCCTTGATGTTTCTCACTGTCCCAGACCACGACGGCCACACCTTGCTTGTAGCCTTCGACCGTGGTTTGCAGTGTGGCGATGCGCATTTGAGCCAGCGCATCGCGTTTTTGCAGCGATTCGATTTCGCCGTTCAAAGCGGCGATTTGCTTCTCCAAGCCTTCGCGTTGCTCGGAGGCGGCCTTTTGAGCTTTTTCGACCTCGGTAGAGATTTCGGCGGTAGAGGCTTGGAGGTTGGTTTGCAGCTTTTCACGCTCCATCCACAGCCAGGCGGAGGAAGCGGCAAAAGCGGCTGCGGCAGCCCAGCCGGTAAAGGTCCAGAAGCCGCTGCCGCCGCTGGAGTAGGTGGCCCCGCCGCTGCGACGCGAGCGGATTTTGCTGCGGATACGGCCCTTGAGATTGGCAGGTGGAGCGATGGGGCTGACAGCGCACGCGAGGAGCGCGGCGGTTTCCTCCAATTCGGCGCACAAGTCCTTCAGGGCACGATCACGAATGATCACCCCATCGAGCGTGCGCTTCTCATCGCCCTCAAGCA
>JBILVU010000222.1:0-6396 GCA_044370285.1 Prosthecobacter sp. | reverse complement strand
CTCAGTGGCCTGCGGGCGGGGCTGCTGGTGAACTTCAATGTCACCGCACTGCGCAGCGGCATTCATCGCGTCACGCTGAAGCGCAAGGAAGTCTAAAACGGATCATTCCACCCAGCGCCGCAGCCAGGGCAGCACGAGCACGCTCAGCATGATGATGCCGGCTCCCAGATAAAAGCCGATGCTCATGAATTCAGAACGGCCAAAGATGAGCATCGCCAGCAGGATGCCATACACAGGCTCCAAATTGTAGATCACATTCATCGAAAAGACGCTCATCGTGCGCAGCGCCTTCATGAAGCCTGCGTAAGCGGCCACGGTGCAGATGAGCACGAGAAAGGAGAGACCCGCGGCGGAAGCGGCATCGGGCATCGTTGGGATGAGTTTACCCTCCAGCAGAGGTCGGCAGGCACACGAGGCGGCCAAGGCACCCGCCATTTGAAACATGCCGATCACGCTCCAATGCCGGTGGCTGACCTGCTGCTTCGTGAGCGTGGCAAAAACGGCCGCGAGCATGGCCGCAGCGATGGCGACGGTGAAGCCCTGCCAGTAGCTAAACTCGACCTGATAGATCAGCCACACCGCCCCCACCATCGTGAGACCCACGAGCAGCTCCAGCGGCCGCCAGCGGCGTGTGCCATCGATGAGCGGCTCGATGAGTGATGCCCACAGCATGCCAGTGGGCATAGCGGCGAGGCACACAGAGGCGGTGGAAAGCCGAGCCGACCAGAAAAACAGTACCCAATGCACGCCGAGCACGGCACCGACGGCGACGAGTGGCCAGGCCTCGCGGGCCCGCACCTGCCATCCGCCATGTCGGCGAGCCAGCAGAGCAAAAACGAAGGTCGCCAAGCCGGTGCGCCAGAGGGTGACATCGACGGGCGGAAGCGTAACCCATTTGCCCAGGATGGCGGTGAATCCCCATGCAGCCACGACGGCATGCATGAGGAGGTAATCGCGAAAGGTCGTGGTAGCTGGCTGACTCATGCACGCTCCTCCACCATGCCGAGGAAGATGTCCTCCAAGCGCTGGCCCTTGCTCTCATGGCGTTGTTTGAGTTCCGCGAGGGTGCCGAGCTCGACGAGACGGCCACGATGCAGGATACCGATGCGATCCGCGAGCTCCTCGGCTACATTCAAAAGGTGAGTGCTCATCAGCACGGTCATGCCGGCCTGGCTGCGTTCTTTGAGTTCACGCTTCACGGTGCGGGAGTGAATGGGATCGAGGCCCACCATCGGCTCGTCGATGATGAAGACCTTGGGATCATGCAGCAGGGCACTGGCGATGCCGAGCCGTTGGCGAGTGCCGTGGCTGAGGTTTTCGATGCGGTTCCCTGCATGCTCATGGAGGGCAAATTTCGTGAAAAGTTCGTCCGTCTTGGCCGCCGCCTTTTTGCGATCCATCTCGAAGAGATCGGAAATGAAACGCATGAACTCGATGGGCGTGAGTTTCTCATAAAACACCGCCACATCCGGCACATAACCGAGCACGGCCTTGGCCTGCAGCGGTGCCACGGCCATGTCATGACCGCAGATGGCCACGCGACCTCGCAGGGGCTTCATGAGACCGGTGAGCAGTTTGATGGCCGTGGTCTTTCCGGCTCCGTTTGGGCCCAGGAAGGCAAAAAGTTCTCCAGCGGGAATTTGCAAGGTAAGGCCATCGAGGGCCTTCAAGCCGCCGTAGTGCATGGTGAGGTCTTCGATCTCGATCATTGGGCTGGGGAAGAGGTTTCGAGCGGTGGAATCATGCCGTGGATGAGCGGTTCGATCAGGCGGTAATCCTGCGGGAGATCGATCCGGGCCAGTTCGCCCGTCTCAGCAAAGATCATCCGCACCTGCTGGCCGCCAGGCAGCGGCGCCGTGACGAGGAAGCACCGCCGCTCACGCCCAGCCAGCGTGATGCCGCCTTCCCTCGCCGTAAAATGGAAAGCTCCAGCCTCAGGTGAGCCGCCTTTCAGGGGAGCCAGCACCTCAGCCCATGCGCCACCTGCCCCGCCTTGCATTCCCGCGAGGCCTAAAGCCATCAAAACACCGGCATGCTGGGTATCGACGACCGCCTTTCCATCCTGCATCACCTTCACGGAGGGGAATTTTTCTCCTTCCAGCCATACTACTTTAAGTGAGGCCTGCTGCTTCGGCAGCGCCACTGCGATTTCCATGTGAAGCCAATCCCCCTTCGCATCGCTCATGCCATTGACCTCCCAGGTGGCATCGATGCGCTCCCCCTTGGCCTGCAAACGCTCCACCACACCCCGCGCCAGCCAGTGGTAGCGGGCACCTCCACTCGTTGCCCGACTGGAGCCGATGGTCAGATTGGCATGCCCGATCTTTTCAGAGCCATGGTAGAGGTGCAGGGTGTTGGCATTGATCTCCGCCTGCTTCAAAAAGCGGTCCAGCACCAGCCCGGGCGGCACCTCGGCGAAGCGGGATTCATCCGGGAAATACACATCACGAATGAGCAGGCCGGTCATCACCGCCCAAAAAACCACCGCCAATGCTGCCGCTGCCCGCCAGATCATCGCTCGATCATGGAGCACCCTGCCAAGGAACGCCAGCGGGGATTCCGAACGTGCCGCCACCGCCATGGAGGCGTCCGCCGCTACTTCGATGCCAATTCGCACCCCCCGCAAATGTCATGGAAAATACTGCATGCAGGAAATTCGCCATCAGCTATAGAGTGGCTTCTACCGCCACAATATTACACCCAACCGCTTGTAATGCCCACCACCACGGTCAAAACCCCAAGGCCTCCTTATCCCCTCATATCGAGAGGTATCATCGCAGCCTTCTCGTTGCTCACCCTTTTTCAGGCCAGTTCCTCCGGCCAAGACTCTGGCCCTCTAATCCCGCAGATCGATTCGCTACTCGGTAGCCCCTCCGTCCTCGTGCAGGGGAACCCAATGCTCGCCACCGGCACACCTTCCGCGCAGCCGCCTGCCAAATCCGCCCCCTACGAATCTTCAGCCGGCCCCTGGGGCAAGCTCGTGGGCGACTACATCTACTTGGAGGCACCTCCGGCCCTCGTGGAAGGCTTTGCCCTGCCCAGCACCCAGACGCGATGGACCTTTCTCGCCGCCAACGAAGCATCCATCCCCAAGATTTTTGCCGACGCCGGACTCACGGAGGAACAAATCAAGCCGCTCATTGCCAGCCTCGTCCGCGAGGGTGAATACATTCACATCCTGCCAACCCTCGATTTTGTCTCCAACCTATCCACCGGCATCCGCGCCGCGATTTACATGGAGCTCGCCAAAGTGTCTGCCAATGAATACCATGTCGATCCCGTGCTGATCTTTGCCTCCTCCGTCGAGGAATGGTACCGCACGAGCAAGCTCCGCCCTGAGCTCATCCAGAAGATCAATCAGCTCAGCTATGTGCGTGGAGAGACCATCGCCTTCAGCGACATCCCTGCCCTGCTGAACTTTGCCCAATCGGATTCGGAAGCGCGTCTCATCTTCAAGGCCTGCACCCGCACGCGATCTCTGATGATCCGCCTCCTGCTCGATAAAAACTCCAACGTGCAGGAACTGCTCTCCTACTGGTCATTCGGCGTCGGTATCCGCCGCAAGGACATCGAGCCCATCATCCAGTCCATCATTGAATCAGACACGCTGAAGGATCTCGGACTCTCCCACATCCTGCCCGCTCAGCCACGCAAGCTGCTCTTCACCTACCCGGGCCTCGATATGGCCAAGGACGGCCTCCTCCCAGACTGCCACTGGACCAGCCTGAACTTCTACAATTTCGATCCCCACCAGTACCTTCTCGATTCCCGCCTCGCCACAAGCAAGGTCCTCGAAAATTACCTCCCCGTCGATGCCCCCTACCAGTTTGGCGACATCCTATTCTTCCTCGACAATGCCACGGGTGACGCCTTCCACTCGTGCGTCTATCTGGCGGACACGCTCGTTTACACGAAAAATGGCCGCAACATCCTCTCCCCCTGGGTGCTCATGACCATCGACGATGTGAAGAAGGTCTATCTTTACCGTGGCAATGGCCGCGTGCAGGGCTTCCGCCGCAAAGACATCCATGAGGCACGTCAGACCGCCGCGACAAACGCCGCCAAGTAGGTTTTTCGAATCGCAGGCCCAGCGACGCAAAACGGGCCGGAGGATGAATCCGGCCCGCTTGGGTAAAAAAGGCTTTGCAATCACTCAGGCTTACGCGGCAGCCTCGGCAATGATGCTGACCAGTCGCGGGCAGAGCACCGAATGCGAAAACTCGGCTCCGAGAGCCTGCGCGGCCGCATTCGGCGGCTGCGGCCCACGAGCGGCTGCGGAGCGTATTTCTGTGAGGATGCGATCCACCTCCCCGTGCTGCGCCAGGCGGGCGTAAGCGGGATCATTCAAACGACGCACGATGTCGCCGCCGTGGCTTTGCTCCGGCCCGACGAACAGCAGTGGAATGCCGAGAGTGAGGATGTTGTAGATTTTGCAGGGATGCACGATGCCGACGAAAGGATCGCCCATCACGACGAGATGCAGGTCCGCACTGGAGAGCGAACCGGAAAGCTCATCCATCGGCTGGTAAGGCAGTGAGGTGATATTCGGCAACGCTTTGTCCTTCTGAAAGGCCTGCACCTTCTTGAACTCGCTACCACCGCCGACGAAGAGGAAGTGGATGTGATCCTCGCCCTTTAGAGCCTCCGCAGCCGCCAGCACCGTATCGAGCGGGTGACAGGGGCTGTGATTGCCCGAGTACATGACGATGAACTTGCCGGAAAGCCCATGCTTTGCCCGAAACGCCTCGCGGGCAGGTGGATCGAAGCGCACCGCCTGATCGTGAGACCACGGCGCATCCGTGTGGATGACCTGTGGATGCACACCTTTGGCGATCAAACGATCCGCCATGAAGCGATCCAGCGCGATGATGCGTGCCGCCTGCCGGAAGCTCCAGTTTTGGATGAAGGTCAGCGTGCGTTCCACCAAGCCGCCTGCTTTCAGCCAGCCTGCCGCCACCGCTTCATCGGGATTGAGGTCCATCACCCACGGGACCACAGCACCGCCTTTGAGCTTCGCCGCCACGGTGCCCAGCGTGGAGATGAGCGGCGGAGAGGTGAGGCACACCGTCACATCATGCCGTGGCATGAACAGAAGGATGCGGGCCGCATTCAGCCAAAAGATGCCAAAATCCACCAGCCGACGCCATTTGGCCTTCTTGCCGAGTCCGGGCGTCCAGATGCGATGGATGTCGATGCCATTCCAAGTCTCCCGCACGGGGAAACGCCGCGTGGGATCATCATAACCTCGGCTAGAAGCCACAGCAGTGACTTCATGCCCTGCCTGCGCCAGTCCCACCGCGAGATCGGTGAGGTGCTGGGCCGTGGACACATGATCGGGGTGGAAGCACTGATTGATGAGGAGGACTCGCATGACGGGGAGGGTGCGGCGTAATGAAACAAAACGGGCCGGAGGTCAATCTCCGGCCCGTGACATTGCCCAAGAAGGGTGAATTGGCTTAGCGGGATTTCGCCCCGGCTTTGATCTCGTCGTAGATCCACTTGTAGGTCAGCTCCAGGCCATCGCGGAGGCGGGTGGAGGGCTCCCAGTTGAAGACAGACTTGATCAGCGTGTTGTCACTGCTGCGTCCGTTCACACCTTTGGGTGCTCCGAGGTTGTAGCTGCGCTTCAATTTCACGCCGGCGATGTCCTCGGCGATATCGACGAGCTGGTTGATGCTTACCATCTCGGCGCTGCCGATGTTGATGGGCTCCACGAAGTCGCTGTTGAGCAGCATCTGCGTCCCGAAGACGCAATCCGTGATGTACATGAAGCTGCGGGTCTGATCGCCTGTGCCCCAGATCTCGATCTCGTGCTTACCGGAGATCTGCGCGAGGGCGACCTTGCGGCAGACGGCGGCAGGAGCCTTTTCGCGACCACCGTCCCAGGTGCCGTGCGGGCCATAGACATTGTGGTAGCGAGCGATGCGGGTCTTGAGGCCAAAGTCCTCGCGGAAGTGGCGGCACATGCGCTCGGAGAAGAGTTTTTCCCAGCCGTAACCATCTTCAGGAAGAGCTGGATAAGCATCTGCTTCTTTGAGGGCGGGAATGTTGTATTCCTTTTGCTTGTCGCCGTTGTAAACGCAGGCGGAGGAGGCGTAGAAAAGGCGTTCGACGCCCGCGTCCTTGGCAGCCATGCACATGTGCGTGTTGATGAGCACGGTGATCATGCAGAGCGCCTTGTTGTTTTCGATGAAGCCCATGCCACCCATGTCGGCAGCGAGGTTGTAAATCGTCTGAGCTCCATTGGCAGCGACACGGCAGTTTTCGAGAAGTGAAAGGTCCAGCACATGGTTTTCGACGTCGTCGAACTTCTGATACCATTCGTCGAAGGGCTTGATGTCGATGGCACGAATGCGTGTGTGCCCTTTGGCACGGAGATCGGCGACGAGGGCGCCT
>JBILVU010000024.1:0-53856 GCA_044370285.1 Prosthecobacter sp. | reverse complement strand
AGCGCCAAAATCTGAGCCGCGAGCAGCTCCGCCAGCGCCTGGCACAGCTCGCCGTGACGGTGACGAATTCCAAAGGCACCGCGAAGGGCGATCCGCTGAATCTGGTGATCGTGGGTGAGGCCTCGGAGATGATGGCAGCGCTTTCGGAGTGCGGTTGGGACTTCACTCATCGCATCGATGGCTCCACGGTGCGGCGCATGATCCTGGCGGCGCTGCGTGGGAATGCTTATCTCACCGCCCCGGTGAGCTCGCTGTATGTTTTCGGGCGAAAGCAGGATGTGGCCTTTCAGCGGGCGAGATCGAGCCTCTCGCAGCGGAATCATCTGCGCCTGTGGCTGGCACCTTGGACGGTGGAAGGCCGCTCGGTGTGGGTGGGGCAGGTGAGCCGTGACATCGGCATCAAGATCACGAAAAAATCTCCCACGCTTACCACGCATGTGATTGACCCGATGGTCGATGAGGCGCGTCAATATGTGCTGGAGAGCCTGCTAAACCGTTACCGCATTTCGCACTTCGGCTTTGCCCGTGCGACGGAGCCTGTGCCGAAGGAAACACCACGGCAAAATCTCACGGGCGATCCCTACTTCACCGACGGCCTGCGACTCGTGGTCTTTCTCTCAGAGGATTCGGTGGACCCAGAGGACGTGCGAAACCTCAGTTGGGATAAGACCACCTGGGGTCCCATCGAGTATGGTCAAAGCGGGGCGAGCCAATAAAAAAGCCGCGAGGTGATCGCGGCTTTTCAGGAAGGGCGGATGGAAAGCGCGGCGTGCCTTACTGGGCGAAGGCCTGCGGGTCTTTGTCACTCTTGTCACCGGGCTTCACCACCATGCCGACGGGCATGCTGGCCTTCTCCAGATTCAGGAGCTGGCTCACGGTGACGAATTGATAGCCTTTGGCGATGAGCTGATCAAACATCGCCGGCATCGCGGTGAGCGTGGGCGGATGAATGTCATGGGCGAGCATGATGGCACCGGGTTTAGCACCGTTGACGAGGCGGCTGGTCACCGCAGCCACGCCAGGGCGGCGCCAGTCCTGCGGATCGACACTCCACATGATCGTCGAGTAGCCAAAATCGGTGAACATCATGTCCTTGATGCGCTGGTTGATGGCACCGTAAGGCGGGCGGATGAGTTGCGGAGAGACGCCAGCCACTTCTTTGACGGCATCAGCGGATTGCTGGAGTTCTTTGCGGATCTGCTCGTCGGAGCGGCTGGTGAGGCTGCAATGCGTCCAGGTGTGGTTTCCGATCTCATGGCCTTCGGCGATCATGCGGCGGACGATGTCAGGATACATCTTCACCTGCTTGCCGATGAGGAAGAAGGTGCATTTGATGTTCCGCTCCTTGAGCAGATCGAGCAGTTTCGGTGTGAGCGAAGGGTGCGGGCCGTCGTCAAAGGTCATCGCCAGGACTTTCTGGCTGGTTTTGACGGAGGAATAGGAAACTCGCACGCCTGCTGGCGGTGTGGTGGGCAGCGAAGAAGGATTGTTGAACTGCTTCGTGATCGGATTCGGCACGTCCTTGGCCGTGCCTTTGTTCTCGTCAAAGGGCAGCGCCCGGCGCACCTCGCCGTTGGCGGCTGCGGTGGCGAGGCCGGTGTCTTTTGACGAGGAGCAACCTGCCTGGGTGCTCAGGAGAATGCCGAACCAGAGACTGAGATACATGCGTGTGGGGGTCACAGGGCGGCGAGAGTAGCGGTGCCTAGAAATTAGGAAAGCTGGAATTTGTAAAACACCCGGCACTCCTTGGCTGCGGCGGTGAAATTGGGCTTTGAATTCTGGCACGGATAGCGGCTTGGTCCGTTCCCACATGGCATTCCGACTCGATCAGGCAATCGTTCGCGGCGAACTCGATAACACCGAGCAAGGCCACCTGCGTGGTCGCATCTGGCTGGAGGGTCGGGCTGAGCCACTCACGCTCGATCTCGAAGGAGATGCCTGGCGGGATGTGGCTGGCGCACGCATCACCTTCACGAATCCTGAGCCGCGCCGTCAAAAGAACCAGGGGGACCTCAAACCCACGCAGCACGGCATCGTGGGAGACATCACCGTTTCCAAAAAGGTGAAGCAGATCACCGCTAGCGATGAGGAGTGGCAGCGCTGCATGGAGGATGGCAAACAGCCGCCTCACGAGTGGCGAAATTCGCTCTACATCGAGTGGTTCTCCGAAGAAAACGGCCGCGTCGTCATCGAGAGCGCGGATTTCGAGCTTCAAATCACCGAGTTCACCTGGCAGATGGACGAGGCGGAGGAGCAGGCCCAGCAGTTCGCCAATCTCAACGCCATGCGAAACTGGCTCGCCACCATCATCCAGCGCCCGGAGAAAAAGGATGACGACGACGATGAGGATGGCTTTGAAGAGGATGAGGACCTTCCCGTCTCCGAGGCTGAGTGGGAGGAGTCTCTGAAGCTCTCAGATCGTCTTACCGATGCCCACATGGAGGCGATGGACAAATACGCCGAAGATGATGACGACGAGACCAAGGTGGCCTTCGTCATGGGCTGGGACCACATGCTCGACATGATGGCGCAGGCGCAGGAAAACTCCGGCAAGCCGCAAACCGCCGATCAAAGCGCCTCCATGGAGGATTTCGAAGAGGATGACGACGATCCCGAGGACGCTGGCGAGGAATGGAAGGAGGACGCGGAGGATGACTCCGATGATGACGATGCCTTTGCCGATTACATGGAGGAGCGCCGCAGCCATCCGCTGCAAAAAACCGCTCACAAGCTCGTCACCCGCATCCTGCGTGATCTCCGTGATGAGGACCGCGATGAAGGCATCGAGAGCGAAGAGGCCCGCAACACCCCGCTGAGCCGCTTCATCTCCAACACGATGAGCATCAGTGGCAAGCTCGCCGGGGCGCTGAGTACCCGCCGCTTTGCCGAAGGTTCCGATGCGGGTTACACACTCGCCATTTTGAAACGCTGCCTGAACTGGTCGAACGAGGCTCTTTCCGGCCTCAACGACCTCCTTGCCGATAGCCTCTGGGAGGACCGCCACACGCTCTTCAGCGAATACAAACGCGAGCTTCATGTCGTTCGCGATGGCATCACCGATCTCCGCCAGGAAATCCGCCTCAAAAATCCCGGTCTTTAAAGCCGCTACGCTGAGCGATCCGCGTCTCGCGGTGCGTATGGCGTTCATGCTCCGTTCATTCGTTCTCCTGCACTCGGCCTTCGTCCTTTCCGCTTACGCTGCTCCCGGCGTGATCGATTACGACAAGCAGGTCCATCCCTTCTTGAAGGACAACTGCATCGCCTGCCACAACAAGACCACCACCAAGGGCGGCCTGAACATGGAGACGCCCGAGCTCATGATCAAAGGCGGCGAGACCGACAAAGGTCTCATCCCCGGCAAAGGTGCGGAAAGCATCATCTTCCAGGCCGCCGCGCACAGCTGGGATAGCGAGATGCCGCCCAAAGGGAACAAAGTGGGTGCCGTGAACCTCACCTCACAGCAGCTCGCCGTCTTGAAGGACTGGATCGATCAAGGTGCCCGACCTTCGCCGAAGCGGGACAAGGTCATCACCTGGGAGTCGCTGCCTGCGGGCGTGCAGCCGATCTATGCTCTCGCCACCACGGCCCAGGGAGACTTTGCCGCCGCCGCTCGGGCGAATCAAATCAGCCTCTACCACCTGCCCTCGCAAAGCCTCGTGACCAAGCTCACCGATGATTCGCTGATCCAATCCGGCCTCTACAAACAACCCGGCGTGGCCCATCGCGATCTTGTTCAAGCTCTCGCCTTCTCACCGGATGGCACGCGGCTCGCCACCGGCAGCTTTCGCGAGGTCAAAATCTGGAAGCGCGAAACCAAGACACCCGCGCCCGTCGCCTCGACAAAGTTCACCGCCACTCAAGAAGCTGATAACAGCATCAAGCTCAGCGAAGGCACCAAACTCATCGCCCACATCAAGTCCGATCTCGTGGCCCAGCAATCCCTCGCCCAACGCACGCTGACTGCATCCCGCGCTGTTTTGGAGGTCACCTATCAAAACGAGGCCATCAAGCGTGCCGAGACCGATGCCACCGAGCAGACCGCTCGTTTGAAAAAAGCCGGTGAATTGGCCGAACTCGCCAAAAAGAGCCTCGAAGACAAAAAGAAGGATCTGAAGGCCAAAACGGACGCGAAAGCCGCCGCCGAGAAAAACACCGCCACCGATGCCAAGGCCACGGAAGCCAAGGAAAAAGCCGCCACGGATCTCAAACTCGCTCAAGAAGCGCTCACTCGCGGTGAAGCCGCCATCACGGATACCACGACGGAGATCAAACTCGTCACCGAGAATGAAAAGAAGGCCAAACAAGCCGTCGCTGATGCCAAGGCACGTCTCGAAGTCGTGAAGAAGGAGTCCGAAAAAGCCGCGGCAGATCGCGATGCCTTCTCAAAGTCCCTCGCCACCGCGATGAAGAAGGCCAAGGCGCTTCAATTCAGCCCCAACGGCCTCGAATTGATCGCCACCTATGATGCCGGCGCACCACTCGCCTGGAGCACCGCCACGGGCAAACCCATCGCCCCCGGCAGCACCACCACCGCATGGGTGCTGGAGCGCTCGCTCGGCACGGGCGATGGCAAATCCTCCATCACCGACCGCGCCAACAGTCTCGCCTTTGCACCTGATGGCAAGACCCTCGCCATCGGCAGCGGCGAGCCTTCCCGCAGCGGCGACATCACCCTGTGGGATATCGCCACTGGCAAGCTCACGAAGAACTACGCCGAGCGTCATCTCGACAGCGTCTTCGCGCTCGATTTCTCCCCCGATGGCAAACTCCTCGCCTCAGGCGGAGCGGACAAGGCCGTGCGCATCACCGATTTGACCAGCGGCAAGGTCGTGAAGGTCTTCGAAGGCCACACGCATCATGTCCTCGGCCTCTCGTGGCGTGCCGATGGCCGTCTGCTCGCCAGCAGCGGTGCCGACAACGTCGTCAAAGTGTGGGATTGGACCACGGGTGATCGCCGCAAGAGCGTCGATGGCTGGGACAAGGAGGTCACCGGCATTCGTTATCTTGGTGCCGCCGATCAAATCGCCACCAGCGCTGGCGATGCCAAACTGCGCCTCATCACCAGCGATGGCGGTGAAGTGAAGCAGCTCCCCGGTTCCACCGGCTTTCTCCAATCCCTCGCCACCAATCGAGGCGGTGATTTGATCCTCGGCGGTGATCAGGAAGGTGTCCTGCGTCTCTGGGATGTCACGACCGCGAAAGTCATGGCAGAATTCAAGCCTTGAGACTGCATCGTCCGACGTTTAACCTCACCTCCACCATGACCACCACCACTTCCCGCCGTCATTTCTTTGCCCTCGCCGCTGCTGCGGCCGCCGCTCCTGTGCTTCGTGCCGCAGGAGAGAAAAAAGAGCCCTTCAAAATCTCTGTGGCCGAGTGGTCGCTGAACAAAGGCATCTTTGGCAAGGGCAACGCGGAGCGTCATGAGCACCTCGACTTCTGCAAAATCGCCCGCAGCCTCGGCATCGACGGCGTGGAGTATGTGAACCAGATGTTCTTCGATAAGGCCACCGACGCTGCCTACCTGGGCGAGATGAAGAAGCGTCAGGATGGCGAAGGTGTGACCGGCCTCCTCATCATGTGCGACCGCGAAGGCAACCTCGGCGATCCTGATGAAGCCAAGCGCTCCAAGGCTATCGAGAACCATTTGAAGTGGCTCGACGCCGCCGCCACGCTCGGCTGCCACAGCATCCGCGTGAATGCCGCCAGCGATCCGAAGCTCTCCTGGGACGAGCAGCTCAAGCTCGCCGCCGATGGCCTGCATCGGTTGAGCGTCGAAGGTGACAAGCGCGGCCTGTTCGTCGTCGTCGAGAACCACGGCGGCCTTTCCAGCAATGGCAAATGGCTCACCGCTGTGATGAAAGCCGCTGATCACGCCCGCGTGGGCATCCTGCCAGACTTCGGTAATTTCTACACCGACCGCAACAAAGGCGAACTCTACAACCCCTACCTCGGCCTGCGTGAGTTCATGCCCTGGGTGAAGAAAGGCATGAGCGCCAAGGCCTACGACTGGGACACCGGTGCCGGCAAATTCTACACCGAAGACCGCCGCGAAGGCCGTGAGATGACCCTCGACTTTGAGCGCCTCATCAAGATCGTCGCCGCCGCAGGCTACAACGGCTACATCGGCATCGAATACGAAGGTGACAAGCACACCGAGATCGAAGGCATCAAGCGCACCAAGCAGGCGCTAGACGAATTGAAGGCGATGCTTTGAGCATCGCCTTCGGGATTTGGGTCAGGGAAGCCTGCCTCAGAATTGGAATGACTTTGAGCGAGGCCCACCGGCCTCGTCTCAGATCTTCTTGAGGGACTTCAAGAGGCCGTCGATGCCTTCGCCGAACTTCTGCGCTCCTTCATCTGAGGCAGCGATGAAGACCATGAAGAGCTGTTCGTTGTCTCCGTTGGTCACGAGGATGGCGGTGAGCTTGGCCTTGCCTTGCTCATCTTCCCCGGTGCCATTCAGGAGATAGAGGCCGAGGTTGTTGGCTCCGCCCTCCTGCATCGGCTTGAACTCCACATTCTTGAAGGTCTCCTTCACGGAGTTCTTCATCTCCTCCAGAGCTTTTGCGCCCTCGGCTTTGGTGGCTTTCAGGGAGGAAACCTCCACCACGACGTCTTCATCACCAGCGATGAGGTAGAGCTTGTCGTCTTCAAACTCCGTTTCCCAGCCTTCCGGCACGGTCATGGAGATGATGGGGTTCGATTTGGGGAAGCTGGCATCTTCAGCCATCAAAGGTAGGCTGGTGAAAGCGAGGACGGTGATAAGAAGGAGGGCGATTTTCATGATGTGGAGTGGCTGGAGAGCCGGGACGATGGGTGCTTCCCCGGTGAAGAATGTCAAAAGCTATTCAATTAGCCGATCTGCGCCAGAATCGCCGAGGCGACCTTGTCCGCCTGGGCTTCGAGATACTCGACATCACGGCCTTCGATGAGGAGGCGGATGATTTGCTCGGTGCCGGAGTAGCGGAGGAGCACGCGACCATAGTCGCCGAGCTTCTTTTCGGTCTCTTTGATGATCTTTTGAGCTTCGACGAGTTCAGCCATGGGCGGCTTGGAGCGCACGCGGAGGTTGCGGGCGGACTGCGGGAACTTTTTCAGGCACTTGCGGAGCTGGCTAAGCGGCTCGCCGGTCTCCTTCATGATTTTGAGGAGCTGCAGGCCGGCGATCAAACCGTCGCCGGTCGTAGCCCAATCACCAAAGATGATGTGGCCGCTTTGCTCGCCGCCGAAGTTCAGTCCACGGCTGCGCATTTCGGCGAGGACGTAGCGGTCACCCACATCCGTGCGGATCACGCGGCCGCCCATGCGGGAGACGAGATCGTCGAGGCCGAAATTGCTCATCGTCGTCACGGCCAGCGTGCTGTGCTTGAGCGTGCCTTTGCGCAGCATCGATTCCGCCGCGATGGCCATGAGCTCATCACCATCCAAAGCGATGGCTTCCTCATCGCAGAGCGCGATGCGATCCGCATCGCCATCATGCGCGATGCCAGCCTGAGCCTGCGAGGAGCGAACGATGCGCTCGATCTCCTCGGCATGCGTGCATCCGCATTCTTCGTTGATGTTGAAGCCGTCCGGCTCGCTGTGAAAGACCTGCACATCTGCGCCTAGTTCCGCCAGAGCCAGGCCGCTCGTGTAGGCTGCTGCGCCGTGGGCATTGTCCAAGGCCACGCGCATGCCATCGAGGCGAATGCCTCCCATGGAGGCCACCGCGTGTTTCACATAGCGCTCCGCGCCGTCGGTCAGCTTCGTGATGCGACCGATGCCGCGACCTTCGGGCCTGGGCATGTCTTCATTGCCGAGCACGAGCCGCTCGATGGCGATCTCCGTTCTGTCGTCGAGCTTGTGCCCGGCGCCGTGGACGAATTTGATGCCGTTGTCGATGAAGGGGTTGTGCGACGCGGAGATGATCACGCCAAAGTCCGCCCCGAGCTGCGCGGAGAGCATCGCCACGGCTGGCGTGGGCAATTGTCCCACCAAAATCACATCCACGCCGACGGAGTTGATGCCCGCAGCCAGCGCCGCCTCCAGCATTTCGCCCGAGGCACGCGTGTCACGGCCCACGACGCAGCGCGGACGCTCGCCCCCTGCTTTTTTCCCACCGAGCACGACGGAGGCGGCCTGAGCGAGGCGCATCACAAACTCTGGGGTCATGGGGTGACGATTGGCGACGGCACGCACGCCGTCTGTGCCGAAGAATTGGCGCTTTTCAGACATAGGGCGGCGGTTTTAAGCCAGAACGCCGGGGGTGTCAAAACGGGATACTGCGGACATCCAGGCAAAAAAATGCCCGCAGACCTGAAAACGGCCTGCGGGCATGTGGGCGGAACTTGATCGTTTTTTAGGCGGCGGCTGCCTCGGCGTGCTCGGGAGCATCCTGATGCTCATCGCGATCACCGCGGTTGCTCGGTTTGGCACCGCTGATCTGGAGGGGGCGGCCCATGAATTCCTTGCTGCTGAGCTCGACGACGGCACGGCGAGCTTCCTCGACGGTGGCCATGGTCACGAAGGCAAAGCCTTTGGAGCGCTGCGTGCGGCTGTGAACAACGACTTCGGCGTTGCGGACGTTGCCCACGCCGTTGAAGAGCTCAAAGAGGTCGCTCTCGGAGGCGTCGTAAGAGAGATTGCCGACGTAAAGACGCTCAGTGGTGACTTCAGCGGGATTCGGCGGGGCGAATTCGCGGATCGGCTTGGGCTCACGCGGCGGGCGTGGGGACTGGCTGCCACCGCTGCTGCCGCCTTCGGGGCGGGAGGATTTCACCACGGTGGTGTTCGTGATGGGGGCCTTGGGGCGGGACTTGGACGGGCCTTTGCAAAGCAGGCCGAAGCTGAGGGTGTTCAGGAGTTTCTGAAAACCGGAGCGGTCATCGATTTTCGGCGTGCGGGGGGCGTCGTCACGGGGGCCACGGGGGCCTCCGCGGTTGCGGCCACCACGGCGGCGGCGGGGGCCATTGTTGGAGTTCGGATTGTTCGACATAGGTGTACTTGCGTGTTGGGCGTGTTCGGGTTCGTGCGTTGGTTTAGGTAGCACACACGGGACGCGGGGCGGGCAGGCGGGGAACAGTCGAAAACCATTTTCCCGGGGCCGGCCGCAGGCGCGGACCGTGGGCTGTTGCAGTCTCCAAAGCTGGCAAACACCGCCCCGGAGAGCTCTGACCGCCAGCGGGCGGTCATCACAAGGCCTCCCAGCGGATCAGGCATCCGGCGAGCAGTCACTTCAGGCGCGGTCAGTGGGGGCGGGCGGCGCATTCAGGTTCTATCGCGGTCAGGGGACGGGCCTCGGAGCTTTAAGGGGTTGCTTTGGAGGAACTGCGGCGGCGATTCTAGGGGCGGCCCCCCGGATGGTCAACCGCGATTCCCGAGGCCGGACGAAGCCGTCCTTGCCCGAACCCGCCATCCATACCATGCTCCGCCATGGTCAAACCTATCCTCTATGTCAAAACCGGCTGCCCGTGGTGCGATGAAGTGATCGATTACCTCGACGCCCGCCGCATCGCCTACCAAAAAATCACTGTCAGCGGCAATCGTGAGGCCATGCAGGAGATGATCGACCTCAGCGGCCAGTCCAAAGCCCCCACGATGGATTGGGATGGCGAGGTGCTGGCCGATTTCGGCGTGGACGAGCTCGTTCCCTTCCTCCGGGCGCATGGCGTGGCGGTGTGAATCGGCCCTTTCGTCCTTTGGAAATTCGTCATTCGTCACTACCAGCGTTTGACGCCGCCCCGCATCCCCCTACCATCGCGCCTCTTTCCCCCACGCACCCTCATGGCCATTCTCGTCGAAACGGATACACGCATTCTTGTTCAAGGCATCACCGGAGACTTCGGCTCCCGTCATGCCAAAGCCTCCATCGATTACGGCACGCAGCTCGTCGCGGGCGTCACGCCCGGCAAAGGCGGCCAGATCTTCGAACACAGCGGCAAGAAGGTGCCCGTCTATGATACCGTGAGCGAAGCGGCCAAGGAAACCGGTGCCACCGTGAGCGTCATCTTCGTCCCGCCGCCCTTCGCGGCCGATGCCATCCTCGAAGGTATTGATGCCGGTCTCGACCTCGTCGTCGCCATCACCGAAGGCATTCCCGTCAATGACATGATCCGCGTCAAAGCGGCGATGAAAGGCAGCAAGACCCGCCTCATCGGCCCGAACTGCCCTGGCCTCGTCACCCCAGGTCGCGGCGAAAAATCCCATGGCGGCTGCCGCATCGGCATCGCCCCCGGTTACATTCACAAGCGCGGCAATGTGGGCGTCGTCAGCCGCTCCGGCACGCTTACCTATGAAGCCGTGTGGCAGCTCACGACTCGTGGTTACGGCCAGAGCACCTGCGTCGGCATCGGTGGCGATCCCGTGAATGGCACCAACCACCTCGACGTGCTCAAGATGTTCAACGACGATCCTGAAACCGAAGCCATCATCATGATCGGCGAGATCGGCGGCAATGCCGAGGTCGAAGCCGGTCTCTGGGCCAAGGACAACTGCAAGAAGCCCATCGCTGCCTTCATCGCCGGAGCCACCGCTCCTCCCGGACGCCGCATGGGTCACGCCGGTGCCATCATCGGTGGAGCCGATGACACCGCCGCCGCCAAGAAGCGCATCCTCGCCGAGTGCGGCATCGCCGTGAGCGATTCCCCCGCCGACATGGCCACCACGCTGCTCAAGCGCTGGGGCAAAGCGTAAGCCAATCAGCTCATCTCTCTCGAAATGCCGCAGAAACCTCTGCGGCATTTTTTTTGCTCACGCCTCAGCACGGATCGCCACTGAGCGGCCATGTGCATCGAGGCCCTCGACCTCGGCGAAGGCTCGCACGATCGGTTCGGACTTCGCGCAGCTCGCGGCATCCAGGCGGATGAGGCTCGTGCGACGCTGAAACATGTCCGCCGTGATGCCGGGGAAGGATTTGCCGGAGCCGCCGGTTGGCAGCGTGTGGCTTGGGCCGGCCAAAAAGTCGCCCACGGCCACGGGGGAGTAGTTTCCGAGGAAAATCGCCCCCGCCGTGCGGATGAGCGGCAAAATGGCCCCCTCACGCGAGGTGATCAGGCTGAGGTGTTCCGGCGCAAAATCATTCACCAGCCTTGCTGCCTCCTCCAACGTGGGAGCGAGCATCAAAAACACGCCTTTTTCCAAAACGGGTCCGAGCTGTGCCTGACGGCTCAAAGTCTGCGATTGCTTCTCGACCTCGGCGATCACGGCTTCGAGCAAGCCAGCGTCATCGGTGATGAAGCCCGCCATGCTGTCCTTGCCATGCTCGGCTTGTGCCAGGATGTCCGCCGCGATGAAGGCAGGCTTGGCGGAGGCATCGGCGAGGATGAGCACCTCGCTCGGGCCGGGCAGCAGGTCGATGGCGCACACGCCGAAGGCTTGGCGCTTCGCCTCGACGACGTAGCTGTTGCCGGGGCCAAAGATTTTCGTCACCGGCTGAATCGTCTGCGTGCCAAACGCCATCGCCGCGATGGCCTGTGAGCCGCCGATTTGATACACCTCGGTGGCTCCAGCTAGTTTCAGCGCCGCCAGCAGGCCGGGATTCACCGTGCCATCGCGACCACACGGCGTGCAGACGACGATCTCCGGCACGCCCGCCGCCGCAGCGATGGCCACCGTCATCAAAACGGTCGAGACCAGCGGCGCGGAGCCACCGGGCACATAGCAGCCCACGCGTTCAAACGGATGAAACACCTCGCCCACGCTCGCTCCCTGCTCATTCACGGCGCTCCAGGCCTGGCGCAGGCTGCGCTTCGCAAACTCGGCCACATTGCGCTGCGAGGCTTCCAGCGCGGCCTTCAGATTCGCATCCGCCTTGTTCCAGGCCTCGTCGATCACCGATTGCGGTACTCGCATCTGCGCGGGCATGAGGCTGGCACCATCAAATTTCGCCGTGAACTCCAGCACAGCCTCGTCACCGCGTTCACGCACTGCTTTGATCACACTCGTGACGACCTCGCGCACCGCCTCGCTGGCCTCCGCGCGGCGGTTCAGGCTGGCGGCAAAGCTGGCGTAGTCGGCATCGGTATGACGGATGATCTTCATGGTTTCTCTACCTGCCACGCAGGCGGCGAGCGTCAAGCACGGGGCAAGAATCACGCAAGACGCGCCTGTTTCGTCCGATAACTGCCGCTCACTTTTTTGAATCCAACCGCGCCTCAAACACCATGAACCACATCGACCTCCAATCCCGCGCCGCCATCGTCACCGGAGGGGCTCGTGGCATCGGCCATGCCATCGCCACGCGGCTGCTGCAATCGGGAGCCTCCGTGGCGCTGTGGGATCGAGATGAAGCCGCTCTGGCCGCAGCCAAGGCAGAACTCTCCACTCTTGGCCCCGTTCACACCGCCGCCGTGGACCTCACGGATCTCACCGCCGTGCAAAACGCCGCCGCAAGTACGGCCGCGGCCTTCGGGAAGATCGACATCCTCGTCAACAACGCCGGCATCGCGGGCACCAACGCCAAAACCTGGGAGGCGGATCCAGCGGACTGGCGTCGCGTGATCGATATCAACCTCAACGGCCCCTTTTATTGCTGCCACGCCGTCATTCCGCACCTGCTCCAAGGCGGTTATGGTCGCATCGTGAACATCGCCTCCATCGCCGGCAAGGAAGGCAATCCAAATGCCGCCCACTACAGCGCCTCGAAGGCCGCCGTGATCGCGTTGACCAAATCCCTCGGCAAGGAGCTGGCCACCTCCGGCGTCGTGGTGAATTGCATCACGCCCGCCGTGATCGAGACGGACATCCTCCAGCAGCTCACCCAGCAGCACATCGACTACATGCTCTCGAAGATCCCGATGAACCGCTTTGGCAAAAAGGAGGAAGCCGCCGCCCTCGTGGCCTGGCTATGCAGCGAGGACTGCTCCTTCACCACCGGTGCCGTCTTCGATCTCTCCGGCGGCCGGGCGACGTATTGAGCCCAGCGACTCGGAATTCGACATTCGGCATTTGAAGCCCCGCCCCGTCTGCGGCATGAACCCTGCCCCTCATGCCCAACGAAGCCCAAATCGCCCGCCGCCGCTCCTTCGCGATCATTTCGCACCCGGACGCCGGTAAAACGACGCTCACCGAAAAGCTCCTGCTCTACGGCGGTGCCGTCGCGCTCGCGGGAAGTGTGACCGCACGCAAAAACCAGCGTGCCACCACCTCCGACTGGATGGAGCTCGAAAAGCAGCGCGGCATTTCCGTCAGCTCCACCGTGCTCCAGTTTGAGTACAAAGGCAGCGTGGTGAACCTGCTCGACACGCCGGGTCACAAAGACTTCTCCGAGGACACCTACCGCGTGCTCACCGCCGTGGACGCCGCCATCATGGTGATCGACGCCGGTAAAGGGATCGAGGCGCAAACACGCAAGCTATTCGAAGTCTGCCGCCGCCGAGGCGTGCCGATCTTCACCTTCATGAACAAGCTCGACCGGCCCGCCCGCGAGCCTTTGGCGCTGCTCGACGACCTCGAAACCGTGCTCGGCATCGGCGCTTGCCCCATCAACTGGCCACTCGGCCTCGGGCAGCAGTTCCGCGGCGTCTATGACCGCATCAAGAAGGACGTGCATCTCTTTGAACGCACTGCCCACGGTGCCTACCGTGCCCCGGAGAAAGTCGGTGGCCTCGACGATGACTTCGTAGCCAAACACATCGCCAGCGATGCGTTGGAGCAGGCCAAAATGGAGATCGAAATGCTCGAAGGTGCCGGTCATGCCTACGACCGCCGCAAGATCGACCGTGGCGAGCTCACGCCCGTCTTCTTTGGCAGTGCCAGCAACAACTTCGGCGTGCAATTGCTCCTCGACGGCTTCCTCGACCTCGCACCGCCACCCGCGCCGCGCATGTCCGCCGATGGCCGCATCATCGAGCCGACTCAGGAAGCCTTTTCCGGCTTCGTTTTCAAAATCCAGGCGAACATGGACCCGCGTCATCGCGACCGCATGAGCTTCATCCGCATCGTCAGTGGCAAGTTCGAGCGTGACATGCAGGCCGTGCACACCCGCACCGGCAAAACCGTTCGCCTCGCCAACTCACAGAAGCTTTTCGCCCAGGACCGCGAGACCGTGAACGAATCCTACGCGGGCGACGTCGTCGGCATCGTCGGTAATTACGGCTTCGGCATCGGCGACACCCTCTCCACTGATCCGAAGCTCAAATTTGACGAAATTCCGCGCTTCGCCCCGGAAGTCTTCGCCTTCCTGCACAACCCCAGCACCGCGCACTTCAAACGCTTCCGCGACGGCTTGGAGCAGCTGCTGAGCGAAGGCGTCGTGCAGCAATTCATCCAGCCGCATGCCGGACAACGCGTGCCATTGCTCGGCGCCGTCGGCCCGCTGCAGTTCGAAGTCGTCCAATTCCGCCTCGAAAGCGAATACAACGCCACCAGCCGCCTCGAACAAGCCCCCTACACCGTCCTGCGCTGGGTCCGCACCAAAGATGGCGGCAGCATCGAAGACTTCGACATCCCCGGCGGCGTCACCACCGCCCAAGACGCCGAAAACCGCTGGGTCGTCTTCTTCAGCGACCAATGGGCCATCAACTACTTCGAGCGCCGCAATCCCAACGCCGAACTCTCCGAGATCCCCTGGGACGAGGTGGAGAAGGCGAAGGCAGCGGAGTAAAGCTCGTGACACACGGTCACACTTTGCTCGTAGTTCGGGCTTTAGCCCGTTCAGGAGCGTCCAATCACGGCCTGAAGGCCGAACTACAAACATTCACGCATCTTCACCCTCGAGAGCAGTGAGAGATGCGGATCAGCTTTTCAAAATCAGCTGATACAGCGCCAGATCCAACCAGCGGCCGAATTTGAAACCGGCCTCGCGGATGTGTCCGCAAGGTTCAAAACCGGCTTTCGCATGCAGGGCAATGCTTCCGGCATTCTCTGCATCAATGACACCAATCATCATGTGATAGCCCTGCTGCGTGGCTCGCTCGATCAAACGATGGAGAAGCTCTTTCCCCAGTCCGTGACCTCGAAAACGGGCATCCACATAGATCGAATGCTCCACGGTGTGCTGGTAGGCCGCGTGCGGACGAAACGGTCCGTAACTGCCGAAGCCCATCAGTGTGCCCTTTTCATCCACCACGCCGATCACGGGCAGATTTTTCTCCTGCTTCGCGGCCCACCAGGCGTCCATCACCTCGCTGGAGCGTGGTTCGTAATCGTAGAGAGCCGTCGAGTTCACGATGGCCTCGTTGAAGATGGCGCGGATCGCCTCCAGGTGGTCGTGAGTGCAGTCGAGGAAGGTCATGGTGGTGGCTTCACTTGACCCAAATTTCGCGTTCCGTCGCGTCGATCTCGGCCTCCCAGGCTTTGAGCCGCGATTTGAGATCTTCGAGCACCTCCGGTTGTTGGTAGCCGAGATTGGTGCGTTCACCGATGTCGGCTTCGAGGTCGAAGAGGAGGTCCATGGTGTTGCCGTCGTTGATGTACTTCCATTTACCGTGGCGGATGGCCTTCTGTTTGCGGCTTGAGCGGTCGATGCGCCAGAAGAAGGTGCGGTCGATGGGCTTCGCATCGCTGGTGAGCAGTGGGAGGAGGTCGATTCCATCGAGCGGCTTCTCGGGCGGTGTTTTCGCTCCGGCAGCAGCGGCGAAGGTGGCGTGAAGATCCATGGTGATGGCCATTTGCGCGGTCGTTTTACCTTTCGGCAGCTTCGCGGGCCAGCGCATGAGGCAGGGCACGCGGATGCCGCCTTCCCACAGCGTGGCCTTATGGTGGAAGAGCGGCGCGTTGCGGCTGTAGCGCTCGCCGCCGTTGTCGCTGGAGAAAACGATGAGGGTGTTTTCTGCGAGACCGTTTTTCTCCAGCTCGGCCAAAATCATGCCGACACCTTGGTCGATGCGCTCGACCATGGCTTTGTAAATGGCGCGGCTGCCGTGGTGCATGCTGTCTTTGGTCACCACGGGCGTCTGCGGTGCATCCGGCGGCTGAAACGGCGCATGCACGGCGAGGTGCGGCACGTAGAGGAAGAAGGGCTGCTTCGCGTGCTCGCGGATGAACTTGGCCGCGCGGTCGTTGATGAGGTCGGTGAAGTAGCCTTCGAGCTTCACGGGCTTTAAACCGTCCCGCAGCGCATAGGTGCCGTCGTAGTAGGCGTGGCCGTAGTAATCGCAGTGGCCCAGCAATTCGCCGAAGTACTCGTCGAAGCCGCGATTCACCGGATTGAACTCGTCTTTGAAGCCGAGATGCCATTTGCCAAAAGCGCCCGTGGCATAGCCTGCGGCCTTCATTTTCTGTGCCAGCGTGATCTCGCTCAAAGGCAGCCCGAGGCCGTGAAAATCCTTCTCCGGCACCCACTCGCCCTTCACACGGCGGAATTGCTCGACCTGATAACCGAAGGCGAATTCGATGCCACAGCGCTGCTGCCAGCGGCCCGTTATGAAGCCGGTGCGTGTCGGCGTGCAGACCGGCGCGTTCGCGTAGAAGTCGGTGAACTTCACGCCCTCCGCCGCGAGTCGGTCGATGTTCGGCGTGGCGATGTCCGGGCAGCCCATGCAGCCGAGATCGCCATAGCCGAAGTCATCGGCGAGGATGAAGACGATGTTAGGCGGAGCCGAGGCAGCGAAGAGCGAAGAGCAAAGGGCGAAGAGGAGGAAGAGCTGGCGCATGGCGAGATGAATCAAGAGTCGTGAAGCCAGCGACGGCTTTCGTGGCGGATGTGTACCACGCTTATCTGCTGAGTTTTATTGAGTATAACATACAACACCCGCCAGCCAGGCTTTCCCTTCCAAGGCCGATAGACCATCTGTCTCAGCTTGAGATGAGGCTTCCAGCGACCATTCTCGGGGGCGAAGGGGAATTTTTCTGGGTGCTGGAGCAACATACCCATCTCTTCTGAGAGTCCCTCCAGCCAACGCTCCGCCAAATCAGAGCCGCCACGCAAAGGGTCTGATTCATACCAGCGCTGCTGGCTGCGGATATCTTGTTTGCCGGCGCCAGAGATATGGAGTTTGAAAGTCATTTGCGAGCATTTCTGCGAGCTTTCGCTTCTTCTCGAAGTTCTTTAAAAACAACATCCGCAGGCTGGCCCACTTCACCTCGGTCCAGCGCCTCCAGCGCCGCTTTGAGGCGCATGTCGGCTTCGTATTCCTCAGCGGCATCCGAGAGTGCCTGAAAGTGCTCGACGGAAAGCATCACCGCGCTGGCACGGCCGTTGTGGGTGAGGATGCGGGGCCTGGAGGTGCGTTTGAGCGCCTGGGTGTGCTTGCGGGTGTTCCGGGCGAAGTCGGTGAGGCTGATGATGTCTTCTTTGAGAATCATGTTCATGCCCAGAGGCTAGCACAGAATTCTGTGCGGCGGCAATCTACATTTTTCTAACCTCCCTGCACAGGCGGCATGAGCGCCACTTCCGCGCCGTCGTGGAGCACGGCATCACGCTTCGCATAGGTTTGATCCAGCGCCAAAAGCAGGCTGCGGTCCCATTCGCGGAGCTTGGGCCAGCGCTGGAAGGCGATTTCGAGCAGATCGGCCATCGTGGAGCCTTCGGGGCATTCGATGGGCACCTCTCCACTGCCGGTGAGGTCCTTGAGGACGGAGAAAAAGAGCACGCGGACGGTCATGGCGGTCACGCGGGGTTCAGGATGCCGATGCAGGGCAGATTGCGGAAGCGGCCCTGGTAGTCCATGCCGTAGCCGACGACGAACTCGTCCTCGATCTCGAAGCCGATGTCCTCGACGATCACGTCACGCACACGCTCGCGTTTTTTGGCGAGCAGGACGCCGGTGCGCAGCGAGGTGGGCTGCTGCGCGGCGACTTTATCCCGCAGCACGCTGAGCGTGAGGCCGGTGTCGAGGATGTCGTCGAGCAGGAGCACATCTTGATCGCGGAAGTCGAGTCCGGCGGGCCAGTTCATGCGCACCTCACCACTGCTGGATGTGCCGCCGTGGTAACTGCTGGCGCTGAGGGTGTAGAGCCGCACTGGCATGTCGAGATGCCTCAGCAGGTCAGCGACGAAAAAGAGTGCTCCATCCATGAGGGCGAGCACGCTGACGACTTTCCCTGCGTAGTGGCGATTCAGCTCGGCTGCCATCGCGGCCACGCGGGACTGAATTTGCTCAGGCGTGAGCAAAATACCTTCAAGATCAGCTAAAACTCCGGTGACAGGCGCGGGCATGGTGTGCTCTCTTTCTATCTCAATGTCCTCCCCTGACAAACTCAATCTCCAAGACCTGCGCGTGAGCTATGATCTCGACGTGCTGCTCGAATCGAACACGCCCGCCGATCCGGTGGAGCTTTTCAAGCTGTGGTTCAATGACGCCATGGCGCACCAGCTCCCCGAGCCAAACGCCATGCAACTGGCTACCGCCACGCCCGACGGCACGCCGAATGTGCGCACCGTTTTGCTCAAAGGCATCGACGAGCGTGGCTTCCAGTTTTTCACGAACTACGAAAGCGCCAAAGGTCGCGATTTGGCGGCGAATCCGCGTGCGGCGGCGTGCTTCCTTTGGAATGAGCGGCACCGCCAGGCCATCGTGCGCGGCACGGTGAGCAAGCTGCCGCATGAGGAAGCGCAGGCCTACTTTGCCACGCGTCCCGCAGGCCACCAGATCGGTGCCTGGGCCTCGGCGCAGAGCCAGATCATTCCAGATCGTGCATGGCTGGACAACCGTGCGGCTGAGTTTGAGGCCAAATTCGGTAGCGATGTTCCTTGTCCGCCGTTTTGGGGGGGCTACACCATCCTGCCGAGCGAGATCGAATTCTGGCAAGGCCGCACGAGCCGTCTGCATGATCGGCTGGTGTATGTGCGTGAAGGCGGCGTGTGGGTGAAGAAGCGGATGAGTCCGTGAGGAAAGTGCGATAGGTTTTTAACCTGTCGGTCTGAACGAACAGGTTGAAAACCTGTTCCACTTTCTGCGTTCACGCAGGCCATGCGTAATTTCTTTTTCCTCCTGGCTCTTTGCCCTTCGCTCTATGCGGCAAAGCCCAACGTGATCGTGTTCCTTAGCGATGACCTCGGTTGGGGCAGTGTGGGCTGCTACGGGGCGAATCCTGAGCTGGTGAGCACGCCGAACATTGATCGACTCGCGAAAGAAGGTCGGCGCTTCACGGATGCGAATACGACGTCGTCGGTGTGCTCGCCCACGCGTTATGCGCTGATGACGGGACGCTACTGCTGGCGCACCTCGTTGATCAGCGAGGTGCTGGGCACCACGGCTCCGTTGCACATCGAGACGACTCGGATCACGGTGGCGTCGATGTTGAAACAACAGGGCTACAATTGCGCGGCGGTCGGCAAATGGCACCTCGGCTACGGCACAGCGGAAAAGTGTGATTACACGAAGGAACTGAAGCCAGGACCTCTCGAAATAGGCTTTGATTACCACTTTGGCGTGCCAGCCAATCATGGTGATCTGAGCGGTGTGTATGTCGAAAACCACTGGGTCTATGGTTTGAACAAGGAGAGTCCTTCTTCGCCGAGTCCGCCGTATGTCACGATAGGACAGCAGAAGGGAAAACCGACCAAAACGCTCGATTTGAATGCCCCGAAGCGGGTGGACGAAAATGTGATGGAAACGCTCACCGACAAGCTGGTGACCTGGATCGGCCAGCAGAGCGCGGAGAAGCCGTTTTTCGTCTATTTTACGCCCGTGGCAGTGCATAACCCAATCACGCCTTCGAAGGCCACGGCGGGCAAAAGCAAGGGCGGGCCGTTTTGCGATTTCATCGGCGATCTGGACCTCAGCGTGGGCCGTGTGCTTGCTGCGCTAGACAAACAGGGCCTCGCAGAAAACACGCTGGTGCTCTTCAGCAGCGACAACGGCGGCGTGAACAAGCCGGAGAACGCCAACCTCGTGCAAACGGATGCGCAGAAGGCTGGATTGAAGCCCGTGGGGCCGTTTCGCGGCGGCAAGCATGATGTGTGGGAAGGTGGCTTTCGTGTGCCTTATCTCGTGCGCTGGCCCGGCCATGTGCCCGCAGGCACGGTGTGCGATGAAACGATCAGCATCGTCGATACGCTCGCCAGCATCGCCACCATCACCGGTGCCGCTTTGCCAAAGGCCAGCGAAGGCGCGGAGGATAGTCACGATGTATCCAAAGCTTGGCTCGGCGAAAAATATGACAGTCCGTTACGCCCCGATGTGATCGTCCACAGCGCCGATGGCAATTTCGCCATCCGCAAAGGCAGCTACAAATGGATCGAAGGCATTCCTGCGGACGATGTGAAGCCAGCGGCGAAAAAAGCGCACGCGATTCAGTTCAAGCCGCAGCTCTACGACCTGAAAGCCGACATCGCCGAAGCGCGTGAGGTTTCCGCGCAGCATGCGGATGTGGTCAAAGATCTCGCAGCGCTGCTGAATCGCTACCGCGACGGCGGTTACAGTCGCGAGCTGCCTCCAGCGGGCGTGAAGCCGAAGCCTGCCTTTGCCGAGTTGCCGCCGCTCGTGAACGCAGAACCTCTCGATCTCTCGAAATTCAAAGGATGGGCGCAGCGAGATGGAGTGATGTTTGGCAAGGCGGGCGACAAAGGTGCCACTCTCACCGGTCCGGTTTCGCTCAAAGACGGTGTGCTCGAATTCCAGCTCCTCCTTGGCGAGGCGGATCGGCACTCGCTACGCATTCACACCGCCGGAAACAAGCAAAGCTACCGGGTGGTGCTCTCGCATGCAAATCTCGACATCGCCATCAATCCGCCGACGAAGGATCAGGAGACGATCCAGCTCGGTAAACAGCGTGTGAAGTTCAAATCGAGCGAGTGGCAGACGTTGCGCCTCACTTTCAAAGGCGACGAACTCACCGCCGAATTCGCCGGAGTCACCTTGAAGGCCCAACACGCCGTTTTGGCGGAGGAGAAGGCTCAGCTGAACTTCATCGCTTTCGAGGGCGAAGTGGGCGTGCGGGAGGTGAAGCTGGCGAAGTGATCCATGTCACGTCCACTCGAGCATGAACATGTAAATGGCCGAGCCGGTGAGCACCACGCAGCCAAGCGAAAAGAACCCCCAGCGAACCCGGCTTCGGAAAACGAGTCCTAGACCACCAAAGAAGAGGGAGAGGGTGTAATAGACGCCGTTCAGGGCGAATTTATCCCCTGCTTCATTGGCGTGTCGTCCTTCTTCAAAAAGCTTTCTCGCATCACTCGCCAGCACCTGCTTCTTTTCATACATGCGGTCGTAGTACTTCCGGTCAAAATCGAGATCACCCGCATCGAATAGGTCCTTCTCAGGTATGGAGACGAGTTTGAGATCGTCATCGTACTTGGCACGAGGCTCCTCAGGGAGTTCGAGCGACTCATAGGCCTCCGTGCTGTATTCGCGGATGAAAAGCTCGCTGGCCTGATCGAGCACGAGATCACGCTCATCACCATCTGGGAGACTTCGGGCACGGGCGAGGAGTTGGATGCCCTGCATTTTGACCATGGTGTCGGAGGAGATCTTGGAATCGGCAAAGGTGCCCTCATCCGCCGCCTTGGTCGTCATGCGGGTAGATTCTCCGTATTTCTCGATGGAGATGCCGCTCCAAAGTCCGCCCTGGTAGCCTGCGATGCTGCCAAGGGTGGCCCCGAAGCCGAGAAGCAGAGCGGTGCAAAGCTCGAAGATCTCAACGGATCGCTTCTGCTCTTGTTCCGTGGGAGTTTGTGGGACGGGTGTTTCTTCGGGAAGGGATGGGGTGCTTTCCATGAGGCCAGTTAGGCCTCGAATTCATTCCAGCAAGTTGTTTGGAGGATCTGGTTACTTCGTCACCGCCTTGAGGCTGAAGTCGTCGTATTCGACGTCGACGGCGTTGGTGGTGAGGCTGACGAGGGATTTGGTGTCGTGGGTGATGCCGGGGGAGGAGAAGGAGCCGGCTTCTTGGCCGTCAATGCTCACGCGGAGGGTATCGCCCTCGGTGGTGACGACGAGGGTATGCCACTCGTTGAGAGCGAGCTTGGCGGGGAAGCGCTTCTGCTTGGCGGCGAGCATCTTTTTCTCGTCCTCGGTGAGCTGGTTGGCCTTTTTGCGGTCGTAGAGGCCGCCGGTGAGGTCAAAGCCGCCAGTTTTGGCATCGGCGATGTTCACGCTGATGGGTGAAATGGTGGCCTGGCAGATGTGGCCGGCGTGGGAGCCTTTGTAGCCCTTGTCGTCAAACCACACGTTGAAGCTCTTCGCCTTGTTGCTGGTGAAGCGGAACTTCACGGAGACCTGGAGATCTTTTTCCCCGTCGAGCCGGATGTGGTCCACGGCGCTGTGGTCGGAGGTGGGCGCGGTGATGCCGACGAGTACGCCGCCTTTGACGACGCTGGAGCTTTTGTAATGTCCCCAGCGCGGGCCGAAACCTTCGGTGGAGAAGTCATCGGCGAAAATGACACGCGAGTAATCAGCCGCGAAAGCGGAGGAGGCGAGCAGGGCGAGGGTGAGGATGGATTTCATGGCGGGGGTGGAACGTCGGCCGCGCCGGGAGCTATCAATCGCTTGTCCGGGGAAATCCCTTCTTGCCATCGCGGCGGACTTTCAGGCATGCTGCGGGCTCATGTTGCGATTCTTTTTGCTCCTCACTCTCTGCACCACGCTCGCTGCGGCGGAGCGTCCGAACATCCTGTGGCTCATCGCGGAGGATTTTGGGCCGCATTTGGGCTGCTATGGCACGAAGGAGGTCGCGACGCCGGTGCTGGATGGCTTGGCAAAGGAAGGGATGAGGTTCACCCGCTACTTCACGACGGCGCCAGTGTGTTCGCCGAGCCGCAGCGCCTTCAACACGGGGATGTTTCAAACAACGATTGGGGCGCACAATCATCGCAGCCATCGCGATGATGGTTACACGCTGCCGGCGGGGGTGAAGCTGATCAGCGAGCGCATGTGGGAGGCGGGGTACTTTACGGCGAATGTGAAGGAGATGCCACCGGAGGCGGGCTTCAAAGGTTCGGCAAAGACGGATTGGAATTTCTCGGCTCCGGCGAAGCCTTTCGATTCGGCGAGCTGGGATGATTTGAAGGCGCATCAGCCTTTCTATGCGCAGGTGAATTTCCAAGAGACGCATCGCACCTTTCACGCACCGCCACATGCGGATCCGGCGAAGGTGGAGGTGCCACCGTATTATCCTGACCATGAGATCACGCGGAAAGATTGGGCGCAATATCTCGATGCGGCGACGGAGCTGGATCGCAAGATCGGCAAGATCGTCGAACTGCTGAAGCGCGATGGGTTGTTTGAGAACACGGTGATCTGCTTCGTGGGGGACAACGGCGCGGCGCATGTGCGGGCAAAGCAGTTTTGCTACGAGGAAGGTCTGAACGTGCCGTTCATCCTGCGCTGGCCGTCAGGCGTGAAAGTTCCGGCGGGTTTTGAGGCGGGTAAGGTGAGTGATCGCTTGCTCATGAGCCTTGATTTGACGGCCACCTCGCTGTCGTGGGCCGGCATCGCGAAGCCGGAGGGCATGCAGGGGCAGGTTTTCATGGGCGAGAAGGCGGAAGCGCCGCGTGAGTATGTCTTTGGTGCTCGCGACCGCTGTGACATGACGGTCTTCCGCCTGCGCACGGTGCGGGATGCGCGTTACCGCTACATTCGGAACTTCACATCGGACCGTCCGTTCCTCCAGCACAACGAATACAAGGAGAAGCAGTATCCCGTTTGGAATCTGATCAAGGAACTGGCCGCGCAGGACAAGCTGACACCGGAGCAGGCCGTGCTGGCAGCTCCGACGATGCCTGCGGAGGAACTTTACGATCTCGAAACCGATCCACATCAGATCAAGAACTTGGCGAAGTCGAATACGCCGGAGCATCGCGCGGCGCTGGAGCGTCTCAGTGGCGTGCTCAGCGCCTGGATTGAGCAGACGAATGATCAGGGACGCGTTCCGGAATCAGAGGCAGTGATTCAGAATCAAGGCGCGACGAAGCCGGTGGAGGCGAAGAAGAAAGGGAAGGGGAAGAAGAAATGAGGAAGGATGAATGGCGAATGACGAATGCCGGGAAATCATCTGCAGGTGCCGGCTTGTTTTCGTCCTTCGGGAATTCGGCCTTCGTCATTGCCGCCGCCTGGGTGTTTTCTATGCTCCCCGATGCTTGCGGCGGCGACTGGCCTCGGGAGCTGAAGGCCTTTCGCGGTAGCACGCCGAAGGTGGATGGTGTGATCGAAGCGGAGGAGTGGAAGGATGCGACGCAGTTTGAAGGCGTGGAAGAGTGGGTAGCGCAGTTCACGCCGACGACGCGAAAAGAAGATCTCTCGCTGACGGGTTGGGTGAAGTATGATGAGGCGAGGCTGTACTTTGCCTTCCGCGTGACGGATGATGTGCTTTACGGCATCGACACGGATCGCTGGCTTCCAGAGAAGAATCCGAAGGCGCATGAGCTGACTCGCGAGGGTTGGCCGTGGTTTGGAGATGAGATGGAGATCCTGATCAATGCCTCGAACACCTGGAAGGCCGATGAGAACGCCGCAGGCAATGGCTCGTCGTGGCAGATGGTGTGCAACGTGACGAAGTCGCGCCTCGGTGGCGTGGGGAAAGGTGGCTTGCTCGAAGGTGAGCCTCGGGCGGATGCGGCGGCGTGGGCGACTTACCAACAATGGATCGAAAGCGGCGCGATGGAGGCCGTGGCGAAGGTTTTGCCGGAAGGAAAGGGTTACATCATCGAGTGGGCGATCCGCTTTGATCCGTGTCTCGAAGTCTCGCCGGGGCGTTTTTTCACGCCGGGCAGGTCGGAGGTGAAAATGGGGCTGAACCTTGCCGTGGGGGATCTCGATGAGAAAGCGAAGGGAAAGGGCAATTTCGGGAATTTCCACCACGAGGACTGGTTCGCAGGTGAGAAGAACAAGCGCACGAATGTGAAGCAGTGGGGCACGCTGCGGCTGATGCCGGAGAGATGATCAGCTTTAGCCGAGGATGGCCTCAATCATGCGAAGAGCTTGCGCATTCGGCTTCACCTCATGCACGCGGATGATGCGGGCGCCGTGCTCGCGGGCGTAGGCGGTGAGGGCAATGGTGGGCCAGTGTCGATCAGCCATGTCGGTGCTGTGGAGCACTTTGCCGATCATCGACTTTCGCGAGACGCCGATGAGCAGGGGGCGGTCGCCAATGGCGAGCTGCGGGAGATGGCGGAGGAGGCTCAAATTGTGCTCCAAGGTCTTGCCGAAGCCGAAGCCGGGATCGAGGGCGATGCGCTCGGGGGCAATGCCAGCGGCGGTGAGGATGCGGAGACGCTCTTCGAGGTAGGCGCGGACCTCGGTGACGACATTTTCGTAATGCGGTGCGGTCTGCATGGTCTGCGGATCGCCGATCATGTGCATGGCGACGAGGCCGCAATCCCTCTCGGCGGCGAGGCGTACCATGGCGGCATCGCCACGGAGGCCGGTGACGTCGTTGATGATGTCCGCCCCGGCATCGAGGGCGGCGCGGGCGACGGAAGCCTTCATCGTATCAATGGAAATGAGCACCTGGCTTTGTGAACGAAGCGCACGGATGACGGGCAGCACGCGGCGGAGTTCCTCGGCCTCGCCCACGGGTTCGGCGCCGGGGCGAGTGGATTCACCGCCGATGTCGAGGATGTCCGCGCCGTCCGCCACCATCGCGAACGCATGCTCCACGGCGCGGCCGGGATCGGCAAAGCGGCCACCATCAGAAAAACTGTCCGGCGTCACATTCACGATGCCCATGATGAGGCCGCGCTGCGTGAGGTCGAGAGTGCGGGAGCCGATGCGCCAGGTCATGGGGTGGGCGGGGAAGGGGGCTCGATGGCTGGAGCAGGCTCGGCGGGACGTTCGGGAGCCTTGGCGAGAAGAAAGCGATCAATACTGGCGAGGTCGCGGGCGACTTGGAGGTCGCGATAGCCGAGGGCGGTGGCTTTTTCGGCGATGGCGGGGCTTTGATCGTGGGCGTGCTCGATGGCGATGAGGCCCTCCGGCGAAAGATGCGCGGGAGCATCCTCCAGGAAGCGGAAGATGATCTCCGTGCCGACGGGGCCACCATCGAGGGCGAGCTGCGGATCACGGCGCACCTCGCGGCTGAGCGTGGCGATTTCAGCCCGCGGGATGTAGGGCAGATTCGCGACGATGAGATCGAAGGTGCCGGTTATTTTTTCAAAGAGATCGCTGCGCACCGTCTGGATCGTGGCAGTGGGGGCGATGCGCGAGATGTTAAGCCGGGCGAGATCGAGGGCGTCTTCGCTGACATCGGCGAGAAGGGCGGCGGAGCCAGTGGCGAGGGCCAGCGAGATGCCGAGGCAGCCGGAACCGGTGCCCACATCGAGCAGACGGGCTGGTTTGGACCCGGCGAGACGTTTGAGAATGATTTCGACGAGGTACTCGGTCTCCGGTCGCGGGATGAGGCCGCGATGGTCGCAGATGAATTCGTGATCGCAGAACTCGACAGTGCCCAGCAGGTGCTGGAGCGGCTCGCCTTCGCCACGACGGCGCAAAAGGTCACGCAGTGGGGAGAGATCGGCCTCGGGGATGATTTCGGCAAAGCGCAGGTAGAGGTCCAGGCGGCGGCAGCCGAGGATGTGGGCGAGGAGGTGCTCCATATTGAGCCGTGGCTCCTCGACGCCCTTTTTGTCGAGGTAGGCGGCGCCGGAGGTGAGGACTTCGAGGAGCGGTTTGGAGGCAGGATTCAAGGCTAAGGCTGTTTTGCCGCCTTCCAGGGCATGAGTCACGCCAAAAATTGCGGGTGGCGAAATGGGGAGGAACTGTCTAACCTGTGAGCAAACCATTATGAATCCCCAGCAGCCCGGAAATCCCTCCAATCAGCCTCAGCAGCCGCACCCCGGTGCCACGCAGCCGATGCCACAAGGCTACCCGCAGATGCCTCCGGGCTACATGCCGCCTCCCGGCTATCCCCCGCAGATGCCAGGCATGCCCATGGGCTACCCGCAGGGCTATCCGATGCCGCAGGGCTATCCGCAGATGCCTCCGGGCTACATGCCACCTCCTGGATACCCGCAGATGCCGCAGGGCTATCCTCAAATGCCACCCGGCTATCCGCAGATGCCGCCGGGCTACCCGCAAATGCCCGGCATGATGCCGCCACCCACGATGCCGATGCCGGCCGTGGCTCCACCGCCAGCTCCCGCTGCTGCGCCTGCGCCTGCGCCAGCACCCGCCACACCTGCTCCAGCCAAGCCTGTGCCGGCTGCTCCCGCCCCAGCGTCACCTGTTCCCGCCGCGCCGACCGTGGCCGCGATCCCTGCGCAGGCCGTTCCCGATGATGCCGCGCATCACCACGGCGAGTTTGGTCCCGCCGAGGTCTTCCATCCTGAGGCCCTTCATCACATCGAGCCTGCCAAGCCGCAAAACGCCTTCGTCAAGATGTGGAAGAAGGTTGGCGGCGGCTCGCTCACGCTTTCCATCTTTGTCCATGCGGGCATCCTCATCGCCATGGGCCTCATCGTCGTGGCGCAAAAGATGCAGGAGAAGCAGGTCGATTTCCTTCCCGGCGGCGGCACCCAGCAGGGCGCGGCGGCCAGCCAGGATCTTCAGCACAAGGTGCAGCAGAAGAAACGTAGCAGCATCAGCAAGACGACGCCGATGAAGAAGATCGTCACGACGAGCGTGAACGCGGACATCTCCCTGCCGGAAGCCCCGCCGGATGCGCTCGATATTCCTGATGCCACGAGCATGCTCGGTGGTGGTTCGATGGGCAGTGGCGGTTTTGGCGGTGCCGGAGCCGGTGGCGGCTTTGGCAAAGGCATCGGCATGGGTGGTGCGAACGGCTTTGTGAGCCTCCCCCCTTCGATGCGCAGCCGATGCAGCACGCAGGAGCGTCTTGAAAAGCTCCGTCAAAATGGCGGCAGCCCCGAGTGCGAGCAGGCCGTGAGCGCCTCGCTCGAATGGCTCAAAGGCAAGCAGAACCCCGATGGCTCCTGGGGCCGCAACAACAAGTGCGCCTACACCGGCCTCGCGCTGCTTTGCTACCTCGGCCGCTGCGAGACGCCGGACTCTCCTTTCTATGGGGACAATGTCACCAAGGGCATCCTCTACCTCATCGAGACGCAGAAGAAGCATCCGAAGAAGCTCTTCAGCGAATCCACCAAGGGCAATGCTCCCGTTTATGAGCACGGCATCGCCGCTTACGCTCTCGGTGAGATGTACACGCTGGCTCGTCTCGGCTCCAAATCCCTCCCCGGCATGCGTGAGGCCTTCGAGCAGGGCGTGAAGATCATCATCGACAACCAGCAGGACAGCGGAAGCTGGGTGTATGATCAGGAAACAGGCTTCTACGCAGGTAAAAAGAGCCGCGAGGACCTTTCGGTGGCTGGTTGGCAATTTCAGGCCCTCAAGGCCGCGAAAAACACCAAGCTCAAGATCGACGGCCTCGATTCCGCCGTGAAAAAAATGGTCGATTACCTCGAAGCGAAGCAGACGAAGGACGGCGGCTTTGGCGTGGCGAATCGTGATGCGCATTACAACCAATGGTCGCTCTCCGGGGTGGGCATCCTGGGTCTTCAAACCATGGCGCACGGCGGAAAGACCGCTGCCGTGAAGAAGGGGATCAAGTTCCTCCATGAGTTTCTCACTGCTGAGCCGCTCGATTGGAACAAGAACTGCAATCTCTACTGCTGGTACTACTACACCCAGGCCTTCTTCCAGGTCGGTGGCGAAGAATGGAAGTTCTACAACCAGCAGTTCCTCCCGCAGATCCTCTCCGCGCAGCAGCCCGATGGCTCCTTCAAAGCCGGCCGTCCCAATTGGCCCGCCGGTGATGCCAGCGATCCGATTTACCGTCAGACGCTCTGCACCCTCCAGCTCGAGGTCTTCTACCGCTACCTCAAAGTCGGCGACCGCGAGGAGCAGAGCTTCTTCGATAAGTAGCCGACGCTCACGGTTTCTCGGTGCTTTCGTGACTGCGCGAAAGCACCAAATCGAATGGCAGGATGCCGTCTGGGGTTTTGACGAAGTTGTCCGGCTTCGCATCCAACACCAGCACGCCGTCAGCCTCACGATACCAGCCGAAGAAAGAGTCCGGCAAAGGTGTAAAGCCAAGTTCGGTCATGAAGGTGGCGATTTCTTCCAAGGTGGGATGCGGGTTTTCAGCGTCCGCCGCGATGAGCCATCTCTGCGAGATCACCAGCGAGCATCCGCCTTCCACCGCGCCGATAAGTGTCACAGGCTTGTCCGAGACGATCACTCCTTCGAGCTGCACATCGTCTTGGAAAATGAAGTTATGCAGCGTGAAACGCCGCAGGTAGTCCAGTGGCGTCGCAAAGCCAGGATACCAGCCTTTGGCGGACCACTCAGGCATCATGCCAAAGGTTCCAGGCCAGGTTTTCTTTACTACACGCCGATCGTCCTCACGAAAACGCACTTCATGCTCGCCCGTTTCATCGCTGACGAGCGGCAGCACCTCAAAATCGGCTTCGGCGATCAGGCACTGGCAGGTTTTGGCCCATTCGACGAGCTGCCGAACCTGAGCCTGTGCGAGGCCGCCGCCTGCGCCAGCACTTCCGGCAGCGAGGGCTTCGACCGCTTGCTCAAAGCGGTCCGCGTCGCGATGACTTTGGGATGGGGTGGCAGGGGAGACTTGTTCATGCCGCTCATGGTGCTTGCCGGTGAGCGGTTTGTCAAACCGGCCGCAGCACGCTCTTCACGACCTCGCCCTTGTGCATCTTCTCGAAGGCCTCGTGCCATTCAGTGACGGGCCACACGCCGCCGATGATCGGCTTCACATCAAACTGACCGCTGCTCATGAGGGCGATCACACGCTCCCAGATCGGCCAGTTGTGGCTGAAGCTGCCTTGCAGCGTGATGTTCTTCTGCACGAGCGGATCGATGTTGAAGCCGAGCGGTTGCGGGCCCCAGCCGACTTTGGAAATCCATCCGGCAGGGCGAACGATGTCGAGAGCGATTTTGAGCGTGACGCTGGCACCGGCGGCATCGATGACACCATCGCAGCCGAGACCGTCGCGTTCCATGGCCCAGGGCTTCGCATCGCCAATGATGACTTCGCAGCCGTAATGCTTGCGAGCGAGTTCCAAACGATGCGCATCCTGTTGTAGGCCCACGATGGCCACCTGAGCGCCACACTGCTTCGCCATCGCCGCACAAAGAATACCAATGGTACCGGGCCCGAGCACAACCACGCGATCTCCGGGCTCGATGCGGGCATTTTTCACCACCGCGTTGTAAGCCACGCAGCAAGGCTCCGTGAGGCAGGCCTGCTCAAACGGCACATGGTCTGGGACGTGATGCAAAATGCGGCTCGGCACCCGCACATACTTCGTCATCGCCCCGTTTACACCATAGCCAAAGCCCTTGCGGGTGCTGTCGAGGTTGTAGAGGCCGCGGCGGGTCATCGGATTGTCTTTGGAAATGATCGCCGCCGTCTCGGAGACGACGCGGTCACCTTCTTTCCAGCCTTCCACGTCCTTGCCGACCTCAATGATCTGCCCGCCAAACTCATGCCCGAGCACCACCGGGTAATTCACCGGCCAGGAGTGATCAGAGGTCCATTGGTGCAAATCCGAGCCGCAAACGCCGACATTGGCGACTTCGAGGAGCACATCCTCAGCACCGATGGTGGGCTTTTCGATCTCACGGATTTCGACGGAGCCTTTTTCAGGCGCGAAGTTGACGACGGCGGCGGATTTCATGGGTTGGAGAAAATTTAAATCGAGTCAAAAGGGTCAATCAGGTCATTTAAATCAGTCAAAAGTTCGATCACGCAAACGCAGGCACATCCTGCGCATGCACGGCCTCGCAGATCAGGCGCAAGGAGGCTTCGAGATTACCATCGGCCGTCTTGAAAGCATCGGCATCAATGGTGAGTGGCGCTCCGAGCACGACGAGAGGTGCGCCATACCTCGGGCATTGAATCGCCTGTTCCAGACTCAAACCGCCAACGGCCTGCACGGGCACTTTCACGGCTTGAACGACTTCACGGAGCTTGTCGAGCGGGCTGGGCATGCGGTGGCCAGCGGCGGCGATGCCGCGACGCTCGTCGTAGCCGATGTGGTGGATCACATAGTCGCAGCCGAGCTCTTCGAGCCATTTCGCTCCGGCGACCATGTCTTCGCAGATCATGTTATCGCCCATCACCTTGCAGCCGAAGTCCTTCCCGGCCTTCACGACGCATTTCACCGTCTCCGCATGCGCACGGGCCATCACGACAACGTGCGTGGCACCTGCCTTCGCCATCATTTCAGCCTCCAGGTAACCGCCATCCATCGTTTTGAGATCCGCGACGATCGGGGTGGTCGGAAAAGCCTTTCTCAAAGCCCGCACGCCATGCAGACCTTCCGCGAGAATGAGCGGCGTGCCTGCCTCCAGCCAGTCCACACCCGCTCGCATAGCCAGGGCGGCGGTTTCGAGGGCTTCGTCGATGTTCGTGAGGTCGAGGCTGATCTGGACGATGGGTTTCATGATTGCGCAGCAAAGCAAAGCCGGGCATTCTCGTCACGACAAAGATGATGCGAAATGCGACACCCCTCAAGCCTCTCGACCGTCAGCGGCGATCGACAGCGGTCATCCGGCGCTGGAAGCAGCAGCGGGATGCGTGGATGACCTCCCTGGAGCCGTCCA
The DNA here is from genome assembly GCA_044370285.1 of Prosthecobacter sp. Classification (GTDB taxonomy): domain Bacteria; phylum Verrucomicrobiota; class Verrucomicrobiia; order Verrucomicrobiales; family Verrucomicrobiaceae; genus Prosthecobacter. The sequence continues at coordinate 22,471 of JBILVU010000024.1, read as the reverse complement.
TGCTGTTTCAGCGGCTCTTTGATCATCTGCCCGGCGTCTATTTCTTCGCCAAGAACCGCGACGGCCATCTCATGTTTGCCAGCCAGGGCCTGCTGCAACGCTATCAGATGCACGACGACTCCGAATTCATCGGACGCACGGATTTTGACATCAATCCCGACACCATGGCGCAGGCCTATGTGGATGACGACAAGCGTCTTCTTGCCGGTCAGGCGCGGATCATCGAGCGCATCGAGCTGTGGTGGGACCGCCAGGGCATGCCGGACTGGTTTCTCGTCACCAAACTGCCGATCTACGATCGTCGTGGCCGCGTGCAGGGCGTGATGGGAACGCTGCGCCGTCCCGATGAGGCCGAGCGAAGGCTGCCCGTCTTCCAAACCGTGGCGCAGGCCGTGGAGATCATCCGGCGTGATTTCTCCAAACCGCTCAAGATCGAAGACATCGCCAAATCTTGTGGCCAATCCGTCCGCCAGCTCCAGCGCCGCTTTCTGAGCGCCTTTGGCATCACCCCGCAGGAGTTCCTCATCCGCACCCGCGTGCTGGAAGCCACCAAGCTGCTCGAACAAAGCACCCTCTCCGCCAACGAGATCGCCACGCGATGCGGCTTCGTCGATCAAAGTAGCTTCTCCCAGCACTTCCGCAAACGCATCGGCAGTTCGCCCGCAACCTATCGGAAGCGGACGGGAGCATGAAACGCCTCGCGACAAGAAATTGAGAACAGACAATTGGAAAACGGCTTCGAGGTCCGTTAACGGACTCTCTCCAACTCGAAACTTTAATCCCAACCATGTCTCCCCAGCAAAAAGCAGAATCCCTCGGCCTCACCTTCACCAAGCAAGCCCCGGGCTACCTGAACCTCTGCATCCGCAGCGGCAACCAGCTCCTCACCTCCGGCCACGTCAGTGATCTCAAAGGCAAGCTCGGAGCCGGTGTCTCGACCGAGGACGGCTACAAGGCTGCGAAAAACTGCGCCGAAAAAGTCCTCCGTTCCGTCTGGGACACCCACGGCACGCTGGATGGCCTCAAAGTCCTCAAAGTGCTCGGCTGCGTGAACTCCACGCTCGACTACAGCGACCAGCATCTCGTCATCAACGGTTGCTCCGACCTGCTGCACGAGATCTTTGGCAAAGAAGGCGATGGCTACCACGCCCGCAGCGCCCTCGGTTTCGCCCAGCTCCCTACCGGCGCCGCAGTGGAGGTCGAGGCGATCTTTGAGATCAAAGAGTGAAGGAATGACGAAACCAGAATGACGAATGCGGAATGAATGACCAAGTCCGAAGGTGTTGACCCACTCGGGATTCGGCATTCGGGTTTCATTCGTCATTCCTCGTTCGGATTTCGTCATTGGGGCCTCTTGCGCCTTCTCCTGCGGGAAGCTACTCTCCCCGCCCCCAATGCCCCGCGTCCACATCAAAACCTATGGCTGCCAGATGAACGAGCGCGACACCGAGCAGGTGTCGCAGATGTTCACCGAGCGCGGCTATACCATGACCGCGACCGATACGGACGCCGATGTCGTTTTGATCAACACCTGCTCCGTGCGGGATCAGGCCGAGCAGAAGGCGATGGGCAAGATGGGCATGGTGCGCCGCCGCCGCATCCCACTCGTCACCGGCTTCATGGGCTGCATGGCGCAGAGCCGTGGCAGTGAACTGGTGGACAAAGCCAAAGTCGATCTCGTCGTCGGCACGCAGAAGTACCACCGCGTCGTCGATTACGTCGATGAGATTATCCGCGCCAAAGAGGCCAAGCAGATGGACGAGGAGCGCTTTTCCATCGTCGATGTCGAGGAGGAGGAGCAGTCGCAGAACACCATCCGCGATCACACGTTAAAAGAAAAGCAGGCCAGCGCCTTCGTGAGCATCATGCAGGGCTGCAACATGAAGTGTACCTTCTGCATCGTCCCTTACACCCGCGGCGGTGAGCGTGGCCGTCCCATCGCCGACATCGTGGAGGAGGTGAAACGCCTCGCGGATCGTGGTGTGAAGGAAGTGACGCTGCTCGGCCAGATCGTGAATCTCTACGGCAGGCACGAATTCCCCGCCGTGGATGGCAAAAGCCCCTTCGTGCAGCTTTTGGAGGCCGTGCATGAGGTGCCCGGCATCCAACGCATCCGCTTCACCAGTCCGCATCCCATCGGCTACAAAAAAGACCTCATCGAGGCCTTCACCTACCTGCCCAAGCTCGCCGAGCACGTCCACCTGCCTGTGCAAAGCGGCAGCGATGCCATCTTGAAGCGCATGCACCGGCCCTACACCGCCGCGAAGTTCACCGAGCTCGTTCAGCGCATCCGCGCCGCCCGTCCTGACATCGCCGTGACCACCGATGTCATCGTCGGCTTCCCCGGCGAGACGGAAGAGAACTACCTGGAGACACGCAAGCTCTTCGAAGACATCCGTTTCGACAACGCCTTCGTCTTCCGCTACTCCAAACGCCGCGGCACCCCCGCCGCCGAGATGGAAGAAGCCCTCCAAGTGCCCGAGAAGGTCAAAGAGGAGCGCAATCAAGACCTGCTCGGCCTCGTCAACAGCATCGCCCTGCCGATGTATGATCAACTCGTCGGCCAAAACGTCGAAATCCTCTGCGAAGGCCCCAGCAAGACCAACGACCAGCGCCTCACCGGCCGCACCGGCAGCAACCGCATCGTCGTCTTCGACGGCAACCCGGCACGCCACACCGGCGAGATCTTCAAGGTGCGCATCACCGAAGCGGGGCACTTCACGCTGTTTGGAGACCCTGTGATCGCGAATTGATCCGCAGGTTCGGCTTCCATGTGATTTTGAAAAGCCGCGAGCTTCAAACGCGGCTCTTCACGCCTCCAGTCGATACCCGATGCCTGGCTCGTTCACGATGCGCACGCCCCGTTCGCCGAGTTTTTTGCGGAGGTGGTTGATGTGGACGCGCAGGCCTTCGCTGGGGTCGCTGGACTGTCCGGGCCAGACTTGCTTCACGATTTGGTTTTGCGTCACGATGCGGCCCACGTGCTCGGTGAGCACCTTGAGCAGCGCAAACTCGGTCGGGGTGAGTTTCAGGGCTTCATCGCCAATTTGGGCCTCGTGATGCAAAAGATCGACTTTGAGCGGTCCGGCGATGATTTCGGGCGTGTGACGCGGACCGCGGCGGCGCTGGATGACGTCGAGTCGCGCCAGAAGCTCCGCACTGCCGAAAGGCTTCGTCACATAGTCATCGGCCCCGATTTCGAGAGCCTGGACCTTGGTGGCTTCTTGATCGCGCACACTCAAAATCAGCACCGGCACATCGCTCCACTCGCGGAGGCGCTTCAGCACCTCCAGGCCGCCGAGGCCGGGGAGCCCGAGATCGAGCAACACGACATCCGGGCGATGAAACGCGGCTTCTTGCAGCCCGAGCTGACCTTCATCCGCCTCGCAGACCTCGTTGCCGCGGGACTCCAGCAGCATGCGCAACAGGCGGCGCATCTGCTGCTCGTCGTCGATGATGAGGGCTTTACTCATGGCTGGCGTGTTTTGACCGGCAGGCTGAAACGGAACTCCGCGCCGCCTTCCGGATGGTTGCGCACCGAAATGTCACCTTTCATCGCCCGCATCAAGCCGCGCGAGATGGCTAGGCCGAGCCCCGTGCCGCCCGCTGGTGCTCCCGGTGCCCGCGCAAACTTCTCAAACACCCGCTCCTCCATCTCCGGCGGCAAACCCGGGCCGTGATCACGCACGCGAATCTCCAAAGCACTCTCCTGCGTCAAAGCGGCGTGAATTTCGATCTCACTCCCCGCCGGGACATGTTGTGTGGCGTTGTGCAGCACGTTGGCGAGCGCTTGGGACAGCAGCCGGTTGTCGAGCTTCAGCAGCGGAAGATTCTCCGCGCCGATGATGCGCAGCGGATGCGGCAAAAGCTCGCGTTGCAATGGCGAGGTGGCCGAATGAATCACATCAAGGAACTCACACCAGTCTGGCGAAGGTTTCACCGCATCGGATTCCACGCGGGTGATCTCCAAAAAGTTCTCTACGATGCGCTGAAGCCGCCGCGTGGCCGTGTCGATCTCCGCCGCGAAGGGATTCGACGTGCCGAGACCATCCAGCGCCGTGCGAATGATCGTGATGGGCGTTTTCAGCTCGTGCGACACGCTGTCGAGAAGCGTGCGGTGCAGCCTCTCAGCCTCCGCGGCGAGCTCGGCGCGATGTTTGGCCTCTTGAAGCTGTTCCTGCTCGCGATGGTTCTTCTCCAACGCCGCCTCTCGCTCGCGAAGCTGGGTGATGAGATGGCCCATGCTGAGTGCCACGACGAAGAACATGCCAAACATGACCACGTCCTCCGGCTTCTCGATGTGAAACGTGAACCGGGGCGGGATGAAGATGAAATTCCACACCAGTGCGCTCACCACACCCATTGCCAGCACCGGCCCACGATTCCACCGCGTGCCCGCCAGCACGATGGCGAGCAGGAAGACCAGCGCGGAAAACGTGGAGCCCGTGTAAGGCAGAAGCACCCAGCACACCGAGGCCAGCACGAAGAGAGTCGTCAGCCCCCAGCTAAACTGCCCCACGACATGCACGGGCACGGGGTCGCGAGGCGGTGGAGGTTTGGATGAGTCGTTCATGAGGTCATCCTGCGCGTGAAATGAATCGTCGCCAGTGAACAGGTGACGCGGAGGCGTTAAGAAGCTGTGAAAACGAAGAACGCCTTCGGCGAAGCCAGCGCCTGGCCCACGCAGAGCTTTGTCCGCAAATTCCGCGACGAACTCAAAGCCGACTGCAAAGCCGATTTAGCAGGCCAAATCGTCAACAGCGAGAGTAAGGTGGCAGCGGCGGGCATCGCTGGATGAAGCATGCTCACGCAGCGGACAAAAATGCAGTCCGTATCGAGGATTCTACAAAGAAGGCAAGATCATGTGCCAACTCATTCAGTCGGATCATTCCGCATGTTCACGACCTGCACTGCTGTTACCTGCCGTACCAACCAATGTCATGACCATCCACTTTGCCGGGCAGCCCATCGGTGGCTTTAAAATTGGGGTCCAAAAACGGGTAAACTTCTTGTGTATAATCTGTTATAAAAGGCCAGACCCCCGTCTTCCAATGTTCTTTGCCAGCGAGTTGACCATAGAGCTGGAAACACTGCTCCGAGCTAAGCTCCGGATGGATTCGACTGAAAGATATTCTGGAGCTGGTGGCTTGATAGAGTCCCCCGTAGGCCGAGGGGAGGATGGTTGAAGTGCTAAAATAGGCGTAGGCGATGGCGACGCTCCCCAGATTGGCACCGGTCAGGTCTGCGTTAACGAAGTTTGTGCCTGTGAGGGTTGTTTCGGTGAGGTCGCAGCCACTGAGGTTCACGCCAGTGAAATCGATGCCTGAGAGGTCCAGCCCAGCGAAGGAGACACCAGCGAGAGGACAGCCACCGACCTTCATCCCAGCAAACATGGCGATTTTGGTACTTGGGTTGGCTGTGTTCACCTGCGCTAGGGACCAATTCGCAGGCCATTGGTTGCCACCGAGGTCGCCGAGCACGAGCGTCATGCCTTGGCAGTTGGTTAGGGGTATCGCACTGAGATCGCAGCTGGTGAACATGGGGCCTACGAGTCCTGATGAAAGCGCCGATGTGTACCATGCGGCCTTAACGTTGATGAGCTTTGTTGTGGCGCTGAAGGTGGTGGCCTTGAATGTCGCATAGACGAGGCTCGCCCCGGTGAAGTCCGTTCCAGCAAGTGTCGCCTGAGTGAAGTCGGCGCTGGTGAGAACGGCGCTGCTAAAGTTGCAGCTATTGAGGTTTAAGCCGACAAAGGAGACGCCAGTCAAATTCAGACCGGCGAAGGAATAGTCGGTCAAGGTGAGGCCGGTGAGATTTGCTCCGGGGAAAATGGCGATTTTACTGTTGGGGTTGGTTTTGGACGGAGCTAGCGCCCAGTTCGAGGGCAGTGTGTTGCCGCCGCCGTCGGTGAACTGGAGTTGCAGGCCCTTACAGTTCGCAGAGGTGATTTGGCTGAGGTTGCAATTGCTGAGGTTGACGTTGGTGGCGGTGACGTTGTTGAACTTGGTGTCGGCGCTGAAGGTGGTGTTCTTGAATGTGACATTGTTCAGGGTGGCTCCGGTGAAGTCGCAGCCGGAGAGGTCCACCCCGGTGAAATCAATGCCGGAGAGGTTCAGACCGACGAAGGAAACGCCCGCTAGAGGGCATCCGCCGATCTTCATGCCAGCAAACATGGCGATTTTTTTTGCGGTATCCGCTTTGTCGAGGATGGCGATGCTCACGAATGGAGGCCATGTGTTGCCTCCGCCATCCCGAAAGGCGAGGGTCATGCCATTGAAGTTCGCTAAAGGAATCTGGCTGAGGTCACAGCCAGTGAAGGCGGGGCCGAGCAGCCCAGAGGAAAGTGCACTCGTGCCGTAGGCAGCAGCGGCATTTTTGAGCACGGTGTCCTTATTGAAGGTCGTGCCGACGAAAATGGCTTCTCGTGTTAGACCAGAAAAGCCGGCTCTACTGAGGTCTGCGCCGCTGAGGTCTGCACCGGTGAAATCACAGCCTGTGAGGTCTTTGTTCTTGAGGTCGAGGTTGGTGAGCTTTGCTTGGACTAGGGAGGCTTCTTTCAGGTTCGACCAGTTCACCAGCGTGTTGCCTTTTCCGGGTAAATTGACGGCGACGGGACTGGCCTTGGGGTCGTAGGCGCTGGGGTCGGTCAGATCGAGGCCGGAGAGGTCCACCGGGGCGGACGTGCTGGAGGTGATCTGCTGGACGGTGATGACGGTGCTGAGCACCGGATTGTCCGGTTCGATGAGCCAGTAGAAGGTGTTTTTGCCGGGGACGAGGACCGGGTCTAGCTGCATGGAGCCTTTTTGACAGTCGATTTTAAAGGAGCCGTAGAGCGTGTCGGGCAGGGAGCCGCTGGCACTGACGAGGGTGAAGAGGAGGTTCGGCTGGGGGTTCGGGGCGATGGTGCGGACGGTCATTGTGGTGCTGTCCCACTGGTATTGACCGCTGAGGTCTGCGGAGATGCTGGGCGGGCGGAGCTGAAGGGGGCCGCAGGTTTCGTAGAAGACGGAAAGGACGCTGGCTGGAGTGGCAAAGGTGAAGCGTAGCTCCAGGCGGCTGGCGGCAGCGGGGAGGCTCAGGCCGGTGCAGTAAATAATGATGGGCACGGGCTGTTGTAGCAGGCTGAGTGTGCCGCTGGAGATGTCATAGATGTCGGTGTCGACTTGGAGGCGGGCTTGTTTAAATGCCTGGCCCATGGTGGCGGGGGCGATCCGCTGGCCTTGGCCGTCCCGTGCGATGAGTTCGACTTGGGTGATATCGATCCTCTGCCCCGCTCCCTGCTGCAGCAGCTGGCAACTGAGGCTGTTTTGAAAGCGTTGAGGGTCGGTGTCTGCGGAGAGAACGAGAAAGGATGGCTGGAGGCTGCCGATGGAGATCAGCGGGGTGGGGGGAGCTGATCCGGCTGAGCTGGGATGGATCGTGAGGCCGACTTGCTGGCTGACGGCCTGGTTTTGAAAGTAGAGGGTGAAGAGCGCATTGAACTCATCCGCAGCCACGGGGACGGGATAGTCGAGCTCGATTGACGGCTTCTGCTTGGAGAGAGTCTGGCAGCCCGGCTTGAGGCTGTGCGTGCCCGTGGGGCCACCGGAGACGCGGACTTCATCGAAGGTGACGGATTGGTCGGGGTCTTTGAGGGTGAGGGTGAGTTTCCCGTCCTTCCAGATGGGTGGGGCCAGGGTGACGATGCTGCTTTTGCCTCTGCGGTGAGGGAGAAGAGGTGGATGATGAGGCATGATCGTGGAAGGCTGGCTGGTTAAGATGCTGACCTGGGGCGGGGCCTGACGCTGACCACTGCCGCGTCATGAAGGAGATCGCTGATTTTCATGGACGAGGATCGGGGGGCGGTCGGTTCTATGGCGGTGAGAGACAGGCTGCTGGCGTATTGGGTTCGTGCGTTGGTGTCGCTGCTCTTTGTGGTGCCCCAGAGGGCGGTGGAAAGGTAGGAGGAGTCTGCGGCGGCGGGGGTGATCTTCACCGAGGTAGCGACGGGGGCGCCTGACTCTGCGGTGAAGCTGATGTCGATGAGACTACTGGTGATGAGATGGGCGCTGGGATGGCTCACATCATGCATGGGCAGCATGCCAAAGGCGGGCTGGTCGCTCCAAGGCGTCTCGGCACCATCATGCCGGTGGCTCATGATGGGGATGGCGCTGCTGATGTGGATGGAGAATTCGGTGCCGTTGATGATCCAGTCGGGCGTGGTGATGTCTCCTGCCGCTTTGCCCTGGCTGCTGTCTTTGACGAGGCCGCTGGTGACTTTGGCCGTGAGCAGCGGGCTGGCCGTGGAGTCGAGGGTAGCGGTAGCGGTGTTTTCGAGGGTGGCGAGAGCGTCGGAGCTCAGCTTGGCATTCGCGGGAGCTTTGGGGTCGAGCTTCACCGGCCCGGGCAGCAGCCGGCGAAATTCCTCCCACGGCAGCACAGGCTGTGGCGCGGCGCTGCCGAACTCGACGGTGAAGGAGATGACGTCGAGGTCGATGTGCGCTTTGCCATGGAAAGGCGGGCCGTCGAGCTGGATGCTGGCCCCAATGTGGAAGCTGAAGTGGACGTGGACGAAGAGCACCTTCAGATCGAAGGCCACGCCGAGGTCCATGGAGAAACCCACGCTGTAGAGCAGCGGCCTCCACTGCATGAAGAGATGGGCGTCAAAGTTAAACCACGCAGCGAAGATGCCGCAGTTCCAGGTGGCATGCAGGGAACCACCGGCCATCATGCAGTCGGGAGTGATGGCGAAGTATTCCTCCCCTTTGATGGCGGTGTGGCAGTCAATCTGCCACTGGATGCCGAGGCGCGGCACCGCCGGGTAGCCACGGCTGGCGAAGTCGAAGTCTGGGCTGTAACCTCCGAAGGTGGCGAGGAAGTCGCCTTTATCATTCACCAGGAAGGCGAAGCCGCCGGTGAGCTTACACTCCGGGGCGATGACGTAGGATTTGTCCGTCAGCACACCGAGCACCAGGAGGCTGCCAGTGCCGAGGTCGAGGGTGGCCTCCACATCGAGCTGTGCGTAGGCGAGGCGCTCTGCGCTGTTCGGCGGGATGGACAGCTCTGACTGCGCCAGCAGGGAGAGCTTTAAATCTCCCCCGCCAAACTGGGCGATGAGCAGGGCACTGCTCTGGATCATCTCAAAAGAGCGAAACAGCAGGCCGAGCGCGAGCCAGTCGTGGCCTCGCGTCGGCACGAGCGTGGTCTTGAGGACTTCGAGATCGATGCCATTCGCCGGGTCCAGCGCCTGGATGATGGGGCAGCCGGGGAGCGTGGCGATGGTGGTGGGCAGATTGACCTCGTTGTTATACCCAAAACCCGCCGCGAGGCCGGTGACGAAGCAAAACGCGGGGCCACCGAGCGGTGGATCGTTCAAAATGGCCAGTAGCGCCAGTGAGGTGGTACCGTCCGCCATTTTGGCATACTCACCGAGGGCGGTGAGCGAGAGCGCCTCCGTGTGAATGATGACGTCGCCTATGTAGATGTCGTCCTTATTGGCGTCCGTGGTGTGCAGCAGGCCGCCGCTGATGAGCAGCGGTGCTTTGTCGAAGGTGATCTGCAGGCCGTGCAGCGAGATACCGAAGTCATCTACTTTCAGAGGCCATTCGATGGGGATATCAATGCCAAACTGGTCCAGCGTGATGGTGATGGGGCCGAGCATGAAGCTGGCGTCCAGCAGCACGTCCACTTTCGGCTTCCCTGCATCCGTTTTCGCCATCGCGATGCCTGCACGAGCCAGCGTGAGCGGTCCGACCTTTTTCTGCACCTCAAACCACCGCGTGGCAGAGGAGCTGGTGACGGCGGTGGGGGCCGGGGTGGGCGCTGGCGTGCCTGACTGCTGACCGCTTGGGGTCAATGAAGAGGTGACGGTGTTACCTCCCACCGCCAGTGCAGCGATAAAATTCGGGCCTTTGCGCACTTCGGAGGGCAAAGTGATGGTGCTGCCCGTTCCCGCCAGTGCTCCCGTCAGCGCCTGGACCTCCGTGGCAGTCCAGGCATCCGTAGCCGCGAGAAAGGTGCCGCCTGCAATGCCCAAACTGCCGCCTCCTGTGACGAAGTGAATGATGGGGTTGTCCAGAGCCGCACCCGAGAAGCTGAACTGGAGGCCGAGGAGTTTTTTACTCCCTTCGACTGCGATAAAAGCGCCCTGGATGCCAATGGACGCGTCAGGCAGACTGTTTCTCACCGCATCGAGCCGCAGCAGATGGGCGACTTCTCTCAGACTCACCTGGAGAGCCGTTGTGCCGGGGGATGGTGAAGTTGTGTCTGGAGAAAGTGCAAAGACCTTGGACTCGGTATTTTTCGCTAGGGCCAGTTTCAGACCCGCCAGCGTGACGGCAAACTCCCAGGTTTCGCTGGCTTTTGCCAGGGACAGTGAGCAGGCCACGGAGGTGCCGGACTCCTCCAGCACGAAAAGGCCTTCCAAGCCGAGCTGCCAAGCACCAGCCGCGTAGGAAAAGGAAAAATGTGAGACATCCACATCGAAAGGCGGGCTGATCGGCGTTGTCGAAGAATCGAAATCCTTCAGCAGTGTATCGGTGACCTTATTCGCTGACAAAGGCGGCGTGAGATACACCTGCACGTCACAGGACCAGTCCGTGCCGGAGTGGGACAGCGAAGCCGTGCCCGACCAGGTTTCCGCAGCAATCCCGATGCTCATGCCCCAGGTTTCGGCCATGTGCCAGGCACTCCACTCTGTAAGGGTCGCGGATCCCAGAGCGGACGGCACATGGGCCAGCCCGAGTTCGCTAAGGAGGTCGCCAAAGGTCGGCGAGTTACTCGCTCCACTATAGGACAGTCGCCAGATCAGGCCCAGATTGTCGTCTTTACACAAACTCAGGGCGATAGACGAAAAGGTCTTCCCATTCGCGGTGAGTGAGACATCCACCTCGATGGTGACTGCCTTCGTTCCATCAGCCTCACGGGTGGCGAGTAGCGTTACCTCTGGATTCTCGAACGACACAGCCCCCAGCTTCGGTAAATCAATCGAACTATCTCCGAGCGTCAGAGACATGGACAGCGAAGCTGCAGAGAGACTCCAGTCCGGGTAGGGTAAAACTGCACGGGCGGAAATGGCGACGACACGGACTGCTGTGAGAGGGTTCAGCCCCGTGGCCATCCCCAAAAAATCTGACGAGCCAGTGAGCATCCCCTCGAGATCGGATAGCAAGTCAGCGAGATCGTGTCCATCACCAGGCAAGCCAACATCCATGTTGAGAGCCATCACGTCGTATTCACCCACATGCACAGATGCCTTCACGGTGGATGAATCGGTACGGAGAACAGCATCCCATTCAAACCACCACGCTGGTTCACTCAGATCGGCTGACTGGTAAGTATAGACCTGTAAACCCGCCAGATTGAGTCCCAGCTTTTTCGCCAAGTCTTTTCCCAAAGGTTTGAGCACATCGAGCGCGGATAGAAATGGCGGAGCAGGAGCTGTCATGGCTGTGGTGGTTGGACAGGTTAGATTTCTTGACAGACTACTCGGAGGATTTCTTTGTTTTGGGAGGCGTCGGGACCTTGTTCGGCGGCGCTAGCGTCCGTGGCACTCCCGGTGGTCGGGGGCTCATGCCAGCGTGTGGCGGCGCACATGGATAAAGCTGAAGCCACTCTCCTTCGCGGAGTTTGTTGGCCCAAGAAAGAATGTTCTCAGACAATTGCGCCCGATCTTCACTCTTCGCGTCCGTCAAAAATGCGAAACAGTTGGCAAAGAACCCGAGGCTTTCGGCGACGGTCGCCAGCCCTTCGATGAAGTCTTCCGCGGCGAACTCCGAGAGGAGCGAGGAAGCATCATCCACATTTTCCGCTTTCATGCGGATGGCTCCTGCGATCACCTGGTAGGACAGGGCTGGAATTTCAGAGCAGTAACCCCATAGCTCCTCAATGTTCTCGATCGTTTTTGGCCTGCCTTTACTCAGGAAGGCATTGACCTTGATAAAATCATTCCAGGTGTCATGGAGCTCTTTGAGGAGCAGCACCACGTTCGCTGAAAGAACAGCACTGGCGACGACCACACTGGGCAGGAATGGAATGATCTGGCCGACTGCTACCGCAGCGGCACCCGCCACAGATTTGGCCTTCTCTTTCACATGTTCAGAGCGATAGGCGTGGATCAATTCACGGGCATACTTCAGCCTTTTCCTCAGGTCCTTGCGGATGATGGCAGCCTTCTGCTGCGAAGCAGAGTCCGCACCACTTGGCAATTTAACCTTTTTGGAGCCTGCTGGAGGCGCATTTGCGGCATTCATTTCCTGCATTCGCTGGATCCGAGCGATGGCTGCAGAGTCGTCCACATAGGTCGAAATCAAATCGGCGATTTTGTCGGTTGCGATCAGGTAAGATACGATGATCCCCAATACCGGCACCGCCTGTAAAGCAGCCCCCGCCGCCGTTCCCAGTACCACTTCACTAAATCCCGGAAGCTGCCGCAACCAATCAAAGAAAGCTTGATCCTCCTTGCTGAGGTTATTAGATACAAAGCTAGGCAGAGCCTTCTCTGTCTCTGCATCCTCATCTCCGGTGAGTTTTGCTCTATCTTCCTCCAAGGTCTGCCTGGCTTCCTTGGCAGAAAGAAAAAAACTAATCAATGACACCCTCATCTGAAACCGGGGTGCGTTCTCCTGGTCGAAAAAGAGATTCCAAATCCATCCTAGCGGGTGGGTGTCCGCCGTGATTGTCTCCTTCGGTCTGGCGGCTTTCTTGATCTTCGGAGCTTTGAAGAGGTCGTAAGCACTGCGTAGTGCGCCACGGACTTCCACCACGACAAGGTTGGATGCCACACCTTTGCCACCTTCCATGCCCGCTAACTTCTGAATCTTGGTAACCTTGTATCCAAAACTCTCATCGAATTGCCTCTGCTCAGTCACAGACAGCCCCAGGCGATTCAAAATCACCGCTCTAGCCTCATGGGAGGAGTACACATCACACAGGTAGCAGATAAGGACGAAGAATTTGGATTCCTGATACGAGCATTTCACGTTATTCCAGGCAGCGGTCCAGGGGTCATCTTTGGAAGTCCTCTTCAGCAATAAAGTGAAATACTCACTTCTGAATTTCTGAGCGATTACTTGGAATGGATTGGCTTGATCAAAGGGATAAACAGTCATGGCTTACACTCCTCCTTTCTTCTCCTGAAGTTTCGCCTGCAGCCAGCCACGCCGCAGCACGGCGGGCTGTGGCGGCAGGTGGGCGCGGTCGTCCACTTTGCCGGTGAGGGGTTGCGGCGCGGTGGCGGGTTGGAGGTCTGGCAGCCAGCTCCAGGTGCTGGAAAGCTCCGCCGGGACGGGCATGATCCAGGGTTCCACTGGTGGCGGTGGCACCGGTGCGGGTGTAATCAAAGGTGTGGGAGCAGGTGTGAGCACGGGGGAGGCGTTGAAGATGAGTTCCATCTTCTTCAAAGCCTCCGTATAGAGTTCCGGCGGCAGGGTGATGGACTTCACGGGCAGGATGCCGCTGCTGGCATGCACGCAGGCACGCGGGTCGAGCAGCAGCAGCACCTGGGTGGCGGTGGAGGTGGACAGAGACGTGACGCTGTCGAGCAGGTTTGGTGCCGGGGTGAGCGGCAGGACGGCCTCTGCGCCAGTTTGCTGCGATGGGTCCACGAGGTTCCAGGTGCCTTCAGGAGTGCCTTTGGCGTCCAGCGGCCACCAGGCGACGAGGCCGTCATCTTCCATGCTCACATCTCCGAGGCGGACGGGCACCTGCACTTTTTCAAAATCACAGGTCTGCCGCTGGAGGAAGTAACTGCTGGCGTCGAGCGCGGCGGGGTATCCGGCGGTGGTCTGGGCCTGGGCCACGCAGGCAAAGCCCTGGTGCGGAGCGGGCATGCCCTTGAGCTCCAGGCGCAGGGAGGCGGCACACACAGCCAGCGGCCTGCTCACCAGCACGGAGGCGGCCGTGTGCTGCCGGTGCGAATGCGGCTCAATGGTAAGCAATGCGGTGGCGATGGCGTCGTCGTAATCCGTGCCGTTCTTGGAGGTGAACTCCGTCATCAGCGCGTTCATGGCACCGCTCAAGTCCGCCGCTCCCGGCATTTTCACCCAGTTTTGCCCCGAATCCACCCAGCCCAGCAAGGTGCCTTCCGCAGAAAAGAAGAGGATGCTCTCATCCACGCGGTTGAGCATGAGCCAACCGAGCACGGGCGTGGTGGCGGGGTGCGCATTCGCCTCCGTGCCACTGCCGTCTGCCGCCATCCAGCGGAACAGCAGCCTGCTGGGCTGCGTGAAGCGCGGCGGCAGGTGAAAGGCCGCCGGGACGCTCCCAGGCTCGCTCTCCGGCTGGTAGGGAGGCAGGGTGCGTGTCACGGCGACGGATCTGCCGCTCTCCATCTTCCAGCGGCGGCTCTGACCAAAGCGGTCCACCAGCGTCAGGGCGCTGATTTCGCACACCCCAGCGCGGATGGGGTGGTAGAGGTCGTCCTGCACGGGAGAGTGCGCATAGCTGCGGCCGATGGCCGGAAAGTACGACTGGGTCACCGGGTTCCAGGTCACTGCGCTCTCATAGCCCTGGGTAGCGTAGGCGGGTGAGCTGCTCTGCGCCGCCTTCGGGTCATACGGTGCGAACTGGCGGATGCGCTGCCGCATGAGCAGGTGGTCATGAAAACCATCCAGCGCCTGCGAAAGAGTCTGCGCATTGCTGTTGGCCGCCAGATTCAGCCACTGGCACATGTCTTTGTTCTTCCCGATAGTGCCGGGAAAGACGATGTCCTTGCCCGCCACCGGTTTCTGCGTGCCGAGCAGGGAGAGGATGCGGTCCTTCATGCTGCTCATGGCCCGTGAACTGAGCAAAACACGCCCCACATAGGTAGCGTGCTCGTCATCGGTACTGGCGATTTTTTGATCGTCCACGATCTGGAGATCAATGCCGTTTTCGTCGGTCTTGTAGTTGTCCTGGAGGAAGGTGTCGAGGTAGGTGGTGGGAGTCACCGTTCCCTCTGCATCCATCTTTAGCTCGCCAGAGCCTTTGCAGGGTAGGAAATCAGCGCTCCACTCCAAAAGCAGCGGTCGCCACGAGGACTTGGTGACGACATGCACCGGCAAGCTAGCGTCTAGTCCCGAGATGAGGCCCTGAAAAGTGGCCGACCAGCCGGGGACAGCGAGAACAGCCGCAGGTGCCTGGGAGCAGATAAGATTGCCTTGCTCATCCTGAGTGAGTGTCTGGGCCGGAGTCGCTGTGAGGAGGTTTTGGCCCTGATCATCATGAAAGAGCACCACCGGGTCATGTGGCTGCCAAAAGCGCGGTGCGGGGTGGGCGCTGAGTGTGAGCGGCATGCCCTGGATGCTCGTCAGCAGCGCTGCATGGGCCTGATAAAGAGCCCACGCAGCCGGGATGACCGCTCCGTCACTGCAAAAGCACCCTTCGTGGAGCAGCAAAGAGCTGGCCTGGGCCATGGCTGCGGCTTTCACCTCCAATAAATCGTCCGCTCCCTTGATCATGCCTGCTGATGCCGTGTTGTCCGCACTCATCCGCCCGAGGAAGTCCACATGAGCGGAATTCAGCATCAGCGAGCGGTGCCAGTCCGCGAAGAGCTGCTCCCGTTGTGTGAGCAGCAGTTCCAGCGCCTGATCATACCGCCGCTGGGCGAGGTTCAGGGCATTGAGCAAATCCGCCACACTGGCGGGCAGCACCGTGGTGGCAGGTGGGATCACATCACCCGGTTTCGCGGCGGCAGCGGCCCGTGCGGCGGTTTGTAGCGGTAGTTCGGCGGAAAGTCCCGCCGCCGCACCGGCCTGCGGCACCAGACTCCAGGTGGTGCCGCCGTGAGAGGGGCGGAAGCCCTGCTGGTGCAGCGCCTGCTCCATCAGCGCGTCCCCATCCGGCTCATCGTAATGCCGCAAAGCGCCCGCCTGAGCTGCATCCAGCAGTTTTTCGATCTTGGTCTGCTGGTCCTTCAGTTGAGTGTCATAGTCCGGCAAATCGTTGCGGGTCAGCTTGAGGGCCATTTCAGCGGCCAGTGCCGCCGCCAGTGCCTGACCGGTGCTATTTCCCACGGCCACGCTCACGCCCTTTTCACCGAGCGTGTCCCCATCATCCTTGTCGGTCACGACGGCGGCGGAGGCGGAGTTCACCTGCACTTTAGCCGCGTAGAGGGAGCCATCGAAAATCGCACCCGCATCGGCGCAGGACCACTTCAGGACATTCAGGGCCTTCACGCCGCTGCCACTCCCCACAGGATCATCTGCGGAGAACCAGCCGATCACGGTGTAGGTGTAGTCCGTGTCTGGCAGCGCGGAGGCATCATGCAGGCCAAAAACTCCCTGACAGCTCGGATAAAACGCCGCGAACTCCGGTAGGCCGCTCCCGGCTGCGGTGAAGGGTTCTAGACGCGCCGCACTCGCATCCTCGACCCAGCCAATGGCAGGCTGCGTGAGGCCCAGGTACTGCCAGCCTGTGGAAGGCGGCGTTCCATCGTCCGAGATCGAGACCTGCATCGTACAAGGCCCCGCCAACGTGCCCGTTGGCACCGCACCTGCTGCGGTGAGCCGGTCACTCTCCACCACCCAGCTCGGCTCACCCTTAGTGCCGCCACTGCGCAGCACCAGCCAGCGGTTTGGCACCCGTGGCAGCTTCATGTGCGCCGCTGTTTTCAGAATGAGGGACGCATAAATCTGTAGCAGCAGCGCATCCCAGGCCAGTGCCGACTGCTCACCTGCCTTGCCCATATTCTGCACGGCGGCATTCCACTGGTCCGGCGTAAGCGGTGCCACCGTCTGCGCCGCCAGACTGGAAAGCACGCCTTGCATGCCTGAGTGATCATATTCCGTGTCCTTCGCCGCCGCCTGGAGGCTGGCGACTAGCTGCGGCGGCACGCCATGCGCCAGCAGCTCATGGCACACCTCGTCCGTGATCTGATAGACCGTATGCCCATGCGTCAACGCAGCCGGCAGCGTCCAGTGCAGGTGCATCCCCTTCGGCAGCTCAGCGCCCACTTTTTCCGAGATCAGCGTGTCTCCCAGCCAGGGATAGCTCCCAGTCACCGCACCCTCCAGCAGCGTGAAGTTCTCCAGCGCTGTGCGCAGCGTCGTCGTCTCGTCTGACCACAGCGCATCCATGCGGATCGGCACTAGGAGCGGGTTCTGAGGTGGGAAAGGCATGAGCAGGAAATTAGGCTGAGAGTTGGAAAGTCACCGACGACACCTTCTGCACCATTTGCAGAGCGAACTGGGAGGCATCCGTCACTTGGAGTGTGGTCGTGGCCAGCGCAGAGAGATCGAGAACGTTCGAGTAAGGCGGCCGGAAAGGGATGTCAGTGACGCTCTGTGCCGTTTCCTCACCCGTACTTATATCTCGCAGCGTCTTGGAGAGCTTCAGGACACCGTCCTTGTCCTCCGCAACGTCCGCAACGAAGCCAAAGTGAATCCCCTCTGGTGGCTCCTGGATCGTGAGATTTACACCCTTCTGACTGGTGGGAAACGGCAGGTCAAAGAGCAGCAGCAGCGTCGTCGGCCCCAGCCGCTCTTCACGCACGATCTTGGCCCCGTCATCCCGCGAAATAAGGATCCCCGGCCAGTAACCGGAAATCAGCCGCGACTGGATGAGCAGCCCACTTTGAGGCCGCGCCACCTTCGCATCCCTCCACGGTTGGAATGCGGTGTCGAAGGCCCACTTCGACACCTTCTCACGTCCTAGACTCCACGCACCGTCCAGCAGCGCACTGAGCCATTTTTGATCCACATTGAAGAAACGTATGCTCTCCGGCGGCAGCATGCGTGCGTCCGGCACGAGGTAATGAAAAGGCACGCCTTGCAGCAGCGCCAGACCGGCCAGCCAGTCTGTCAAAGCTCCCGGCAACTCAGGCACCTCCGGCGCAATCAGGTGGCTCTTCAAAGCATCCGCACTCGCCAGGATCGCGCGCACCTGGGCCGCATACGCCGCACGCGAACCGCCCTGCACGGCATTGCTCTGCCGCAGCGTCGCATTCAGACGCAGGCGCAGATCACGCTTCCAGCCCACCTGCGTCACCGCGTAGCCCTTGTCCGCCAGCGCCAGCAGACGCCCCAGCTGCCACGCCGCAGAGTAGCTCTCATCATTATTCGTATTGTTCGAAAGCTGCTCCGCATGATCCACGGGCAGCCAGTCCGTCGCAGGCTCCGAAGGCGAAGCCATCCCCCAGGGCATCAGCGGTCCACGATACGTCGCCGCCGTGGCCGCCGACTCTCCTAGCATCGTAAAGCCCTCATCCAGCCGCGCCGTATTTACCACCTGAGGGATATCCGGCATCACTCCCGCTGGCAGCAGCAGCTCCGTGTCCGCGCTCCCACCCTGATTCAGCCCCTTCAAAATCGCATCAAACGACTCCTGTAGCGGTAGCACGCGGAACTCCCACGACTTCAGCGACACCAGCCGCACCGTCTTGATGTCCGTGGGCAACTGCGGCGTCCCGTCCGCCTTTGGCAACACCGGCCCCAGACCTTCCAGACTTACCAGATGCGCCACTGCAGTAGTGCCCGCTGGGCAAAGACGGTTCCCAACCACCACGGCGTAGTCGAGGGGGGCGCGGATGTTTGGTCCGGTGAGAACCTGACCAACACTTAAGCCTGCGGTGTTGGCGCAAGTGCAGGTAGTGCTGCCGCTGGTTGTATTCACGCCGGAGAGGCTAGAGATGCTGGTGCCATTTAGGTGGATGTTCAAGCTTAGTCCCGTGCCAGTGCCGGTAGCGCTCTGGCTGAGCGTGAACTGAGTTTTGTTGACGATCGAAGCTACGGTGGTGGTGGGGCCACGCTTCCTCGCATGAGCATTCCACCGCAGATCATCCAATGTGGGAGCGCTCGCATTGAAAAGAGACGCCGGAATGTCCAAATAGGCACAGACATCATCCAAAGTCTCTCCACTCCCTGGCTGTAGAAGCGGATCACACAGCACGCCATACGAGTACATGTGCGTGCTCAAAGAACTCTTCTGCAAATCACTCACCTTACTGCTGACTAACTTCGGAGCCTCCTCCTTGGCAAAAACCAGCACAGCCAGCCAGGAGTGATCCTTGTCTCCGCTGGTCACACCGCGCTCCCAGGGCAGCGTCTTGCGGCTCAGCACCACATGGGGTAGCACACTGTCGAAATCCCCTACCGCATTCGCCGGTGGGAAAACCTTGTGGATGTGGTCCGGCCTCAGCGCGAAGCGCTCTCCACGCACATAGATCGTGTGCTTCTTGGCAAAGGTGTGCGTAGCCGCAGCCTTGCCTTCTCCATATTTCAACGTGTGGGTAACCTCAAGGGTATGCACTCCATCGGTCAACGGCGGCTTGTGATTCGCTACAAAAGTGATGGAGTCGGAATGCATATCCAGATTTTTCTAG
Organism: Prosthecobacter sp.; assembly: GCA_044370285.1. Taxonomy (GTDB): domain Bacteria; phylum Verrucomicrobiota; class Verrucomicrobiia; order Verrucomicrobiales; family Verrucomicrobiaceae; genus Prosthecobacter. The sequence continues at coordinate 3,195 of JBILVU010000024.1, read as the reverse complement.
CAGCTTCCGCACCTTGACAGCTACATCTTTTTTCTAAACTAGAAAAATTGTGACAATGTGAGGTAATCCCGCCAAGACGCCGAACTTTTCGAGCTCATAGCCGCTTCGTGTTTACAGGTGACACCGGAGAGTCGTTGTGACGGAAGGTGACGCCGGGTTGCCGCCAGTGCGGGAGGTTGCCTTCGTAGCTCCAGAAGTCGCCGCGCCAGTCGAAGGATTTGAAGTCTGCGGGGATGGCGAATTCGAGCGGCATGGGGCGCAAATCGTAAAACGAGTTTTCTAACTCGTTCATTCAGAGAGGCAAGACGGGGAGAACGGGTTGGAAAACTCGTTTTACGTCAAATCTCCACCTGCTGTCCTAGCTCGATGACGCGCCCAACAGGAATCTGGAAATACGTCGCAGGCTGCTGAGCAAGCTTACTGGCGAAGGAGAAGAGGTGCTCGCGCCAGCGGGCCATGCCGGGTTTGGCGCTGGGGATGATGATTTCGCGGCCGAGGAAGAAGGTGGCTTTGTCGGGATCGACTTCGAGGTCGTGATTGGAGCACTGACGCAGCAGGCGCGGGACGTTGGGCGTCTGCATGAAGCCGGAGCGGCCGGTGATGCGCCAGAAGTTTTCTCCGAGCTTTTCGACCTCGACACGGCGGCTCGGCGGCACCCAGGGCTCGTCCTCGGTGGTGAGCGTCATGAAGATGACACGCTGATGGATGGCCTGGTAGTGTTTGAGGCTGTGCAGCAGTGCCACGGGCGTGCGACCGGCCGTGCTGGTCATGAAAATGGCCGTGCCGGGCACTTTGACGACTTTGCCGGAGGCGAGGCTTTCGATGAGCATCTCCTGAGAGAGGGCGCTGCGATCCATGGAGGCACGCACGAGGCGGCGGCCCATGGCCCAAGTGGTCATGAGGGTGAAGATCACGGCACCGACGGCGAGCGGGAACCAGCCGCCGTCAAAGAACTTCACGAGGTTGGCGCTGAGGAAGGCGATCTCGATGGAGCCGAACACGAGGCACAGCGGCAGTGTTTTGAGCACGCTCCACTTCCACAAGTGCCGGGCGGCGAAGTAGAAGAGGATGGTGGTGATGAGCATGGTCATCGTCACGGCCACGCCATACGCGGCGGCGAGATTCGACGAGGTGCGGAAGGCGAGCACGAGGGCGAGACAGGCGAGCATGAGGAGCCAATTCACCATCGGGATGTAGATCTGCCCGCGAGCATGCTCGGAGGTGTGGCGGATGCTCAGTCGTGGCAGGTAGCCGAGCTGCACGGCGGTGAGCGTGAGCGAGTAGGTGCCGGTGATGAGGGCCTGCGAGGCGATGACGGTGGCGGCGGTGGCGAGCAGCACGAGCGGCAGCATGGCCCATGTGGGTGCCATTTGGAAAAACGGCGAATGCGCCACCTCGGGGTTGTGCATCAAAAGGGCACCCTGACCGAGGTAATTGAGTCCCAGCGCCGGAAACACGAGAGAAAACCAGCCACGGCGGATCGGTCCGGCTCCGAAGTGGCCCATGTCGGCATACAAGGCCTCACCACCCGTTACGGCGAGGAAAACGCTGCCGAGGATGACGAAGCCCGCGTGGCCGCCGGTCATCAAAAAGTGCCAGCCATGCCAGGGATTGAACGCGGCGAGGATTTCCGGCCCGTTGATGAGATGCGAGGCTCCGAGTGCGCCGAGGCTGACGAACCACAAACCGGTGATCGGGCCAAAAAAGCGCCCCATTTTGGCGGTGCCGAGGAATTGCACCGAAAACAGCACGATGAGGATCACAAGGGTAATGCCCATGATGAGCCACTGCATGTGGTGATTCCATGCTTCGGCCGCCAAAGCCTCCGTCGGAGCCGCACCGAGCACGCCACCGTCCTTGAGACCCTCCACGGCACTTAGCACCGAGATCGCCGGAGTGATGATGCCATCGCCAAACAGCAAGGCGGCACCGAACAGGCCCAGCAGCACGATCACGACGCGGCGTTTCGAGGTTTCACTCATGCCATGCGAAGCCAGTGCCATGAGTGAAAGCACGCCGCCCTCGCCTTTGTTGTCAGCCCGCAGGATGAAGAGGAGATACTTCACACAGACGAGCAGCAAAAGCGACCAGAGCACTAGCGAGACCACGCCGAGGATGTGCGCGTGCGTGGGGTCGATGTGATGCGGGCTGTGCGGGCTAAAGCACTCCTTCAGCGTGTAAATGGGGCTGGTGCCGATGTCACCGAAGACGACCCCGAGTGCCGCAATGACGAGGGTGGTCGTGGAGAGTTTATGGAGGCCGTGATTATCGTGTTCTTTCATGACGCCCGCAGGCTCCACGAGGGAGCTGTGGGTGCCAGTGAAGGGCGGACAGAGGGGCGTTAATAAGGTGTTAATGGATCATCACTCTTCCCGCACGATCATACGGAAGAAGCGTGTCAGATCGCTGAGCGGGGCTTGGAAGGTGGTCGTCGTGCTGGAGGATGGCACACCTTGGTTTCCGGGAGCGTTCCAAAGCTGCCAAGTTTGCAGGTCGGAGGAGGTTTCGATTTGGAAGAGGCGGTTCGGGGGCAGGGTGAGGCTGAAGTGCGCATTCGGGCCGCTGGCGGTGCTTTCGAGACGGAAGGAATCGCCGAGGAGGTATTCGTGTTCGTTGGTGAGGCCGTCGTTGTCGAAGTCGAGCTGAGGGGCACCGTTGGGATCGTTGCCAAAGTGAAGCGTGCGCCATTGATCGTAGGTTTGGCGGGTGGCGAGTTGGGTGATCCAGTTCGTGAGGAGGGTGATGCCGACTTGATCGAGTTCGCTGCTGCCGATGGGGGGCATGCGGGTGAAGCCGTTCGTGAGCGCCACGCGACTCAGGACGATGCTGTGCGTGGTATCGCCGGGCACGATGAGGCGGTTGAGAGGATCGCTGCCGCTTTGGCTGGCGAGGCCGTTGAGGAGGCCGGTTTGCACGAGCGTGCGCTCGGCACGCGCATCCCAGGAGCCGGTGGTGCTGTGACAGCTTGCGCAGTTCACGGCGAGGTAGCTGCGGGCGCGTGCTTCGAGTGAAAAGGCGGTTTCATCCGGCCGCACATGGCGCGGGAGCACGTTCGGCGAGGGCGGTGTGTTGGTGAAATAGCCGGCGAGTCGCAGAAGGTCGATTTGATTGCCGCTGTGACCGTGGATGGTGGCATCGCGATTGAGCTGGCGCGTGTTGAAGCTGAGCGCGTGACCCGCCTGCGGGGTATGACAG
>JBILVU010000023.1:0-53897 GCA_044370285.1 Prosthecobacter sp. | reverse complement strand
ACCGCTTTCGCCTCCGCGACGGCCGATGAGCCGTTTCACCGAGGTGATCGTGCGCCGTGGATGATGTGCCCGCTGGAACAATGCCGCCGCGCCAACGCTGAAGGAGCCGTCGTCCGCATAACATACGGCGCTGGGCGTGCTGCGACTGCCGTTTTCATCGGCGAGCAGGATGGGGAAGCCGCTATCGACGACGCCGACGAGCGAGTTCGTCGTGCCGAGATCGATGCCGAGGATGGGGGAGGTTTCAGGTTTCAAGTTTCAGTCCGGGGTGCTTTGGCTGGCACCTTGGGCCGGAAGGAGGAACTGAAAAGGAGGAAGGACGAGAAGTGACGGGAGTGACCTGAGTGACCGTAGTGACAGCGTGAATAGGAAATCACTCCGGCACGATGATCTGGTCCTCGGGCTGGAGCTTCATGTCCTTGGAGGGATCGGAGGAGATGTCCTTGAGGTTGACCTCGTAGGTTTGGCCGCCGCGGATGAGCTTGGTTTTACTGGGCTTGGCGAAGGGGCTGAAGCCACCGGCAGCGGAGATGGCTTTGAGCATCGTCATGCCATTGGTGTAGGCGACGGTGCCGTTTCCTTTGATGCCGCCCACAACGTAAACTAAGCGGGTGGTGGCGGCATCGCCGGCATCGATGGAGACGGTGACGGTGGGGCGGGTGTAGATCTCCTGCGTGACGTAGGTCTGCTCAATGCTGCGCTGGAGGGTGGAGGGCTTCACGCCCTGGGCACGGACTTCGCGAATGTAGGGAAGATTGATGGTGCCGTTATCAGCCACGGTATAGACCTTGCTGATCTGGGCGATTTCATTGTCTGGCACCCCAGCGATGGTGATGGTGACGCGGTCACCGGTTTTGAGAGCGAGCTCGCCATTCTGCGCAGGTGCGTAGATCGTGCCGAGTAGAAAGGCGACGAGGAGGATGTGAGGTGTTTTCATGGTGTGGTGAGGGTTTGAAGGTCAAAAGACATCGCCGCCTTGCTGGGGTGGCTGCTGCATGGGTGCGCCGACATCGGCGACGGTGGCCTGTTTGCGCTTTTTGCGGCGGGAGGGCTTGGCATCGCCGGAGACGGGGTTGTTCGGCGAGTAGTAGGTGTAGTAGCTGGTGTAGTAGGAGTACTGGGCGTCGCTGGCGAGATCGACGTTGTTGAGGACGACGCCGATGACCTTGCCGCCGACGTTTTCGACGGTCTGCTTCACGCGAAGGAGCATGTGGCGTGGCAGTTTACGATGCTGGACGACGATCATGGTGAGATCCGCTTCATTGGCGAGTACGGAGGCATCGCTAACGCCAAGGATGGGCGGGGAGTCGATGAGGACGAGGTCGAAGCGGCTCTTCACATCGGCGATGAGATCGACCATGCGCTGAGAATTGAGAATGCCGGCGCTGTCTGCTGGCAGGAGGCCGCTGGGGAGGAAGTAGAGGTTTTCGACCGGGGTGCGAACGACCACGTCTTCGAGGCGGATTTTTTGCGTGAGGTAGTTCGAAAGACCGTGCGTGTGGCTGACATCGAAGTGGCGGTGCATGCTGGGACGGCGCAGATCGGCATCGATGAGAAGGACGTTGTAGCCGCCCTGAGCGCAGATGTAGGCGAGATTCGCCATGGTGGTGGACTTGCCTTCACCGGCTCCACCGCTGACGACAGTGAGGCAGTTCGCATCGGGGGTCTTGCGATGGAATTCGATGTTGGTGCGGAGGATGCGGTAGGCCTCGGCATCGGGATTGAAGCCGCTGCTGCGATGCAGGATGCCGACGCCCTTTGGCACGACGGCGAGCACGGGAACGCCGAGGAATTTCTCGACGTCGTCGAGGCTCTTCACACTGGTGTCCATGTACTCGAGGAAGAAGGCGAGGCCGACTCCGAACATGAGGCCAAGCACACCGCCGAGGGCAAGATTGAGCGGGATGTTTGGCTTTGAAGGGCGAGATTCCGGCTCAGCAGTGGCATAGACGGTGGCGGGGAATTTGATGAGCTTCAGGCCAGCCTCTTCGTCGAAGAATTTCTGGCGCATCTGGATGAGAGTGGCCTCAATGAGGGCGACTTCGTCTTTGGCGCTTTTGTACTCTTTGTAGAGGGCGCTCATGTTCATGACCTCGTTTTTGGCATCCGCAGAATCCGTGCGGAGGGACTCGAGGGTTCTCTTGGCGGCGGAAAGGCGTCCATCCAGCCCGGCGACGTGGTCCTTGGCAGCATCCATGATGAACTGGCGTAGCGTTTCGATCTGCTTTTCCAGACCGGTTACCATAGGATGCTTGCGACCAAGCCCGTTGCTCATGAATCCATCTCGTTGAACGACGGCATCTTGATATTTTGCGACGTTGCTGGTGAAGGAGGGGTTCTCGAGCTTCAATGAGGAAGCACGGGCGATGATCTCATCGGGAGAGAGCTTGCTGATGAGGTCTTGTTCGGATTCGTATTCGCGAACTTCCCGCTCGTATTGCAGAAGCATCTGCTCGCGGCTCATGAAGGTCTGTTCCTTATCACCACGGATCTCTGCACCGGCTTGGAGTGTGTTGCCTCCGCCGACGATCCAATCACCGACGATGCCAGCCTTTTTCTTGGCCTCCAGTTCACGCTCCTGGGCGCTGCGGCGCTGGGCTTCTTGATCGGCGATTTGATCATGGATGATGTCGAGCGATTGGCGCTTCTGCTCACTGGCGACTTTGATATGCTGGGTTTTATAGCTCTCGGCGACAGCGTTGGCGATATCAGCCGCGATTTTGGGATCTTGATCGTAGTATTCGATGGCGACGAAGTCCGAGCGGAGGCTGCCCTGAACATCGAGATTCGCACGAAGCCGTCCAAGAGCTATCTGCCGAGAAGGCGTTTCCCAGGCTTTTTGAAGCTTGAGGGAGTCGATGACAGGATAAAGCGTGTCCGGCTTGGAGATGGTCTCGATCTGCGTTTTGATGTACTCGGGCCAGAAGCCGCCAGGAGCATCGGAATTGCGATCAAAGACGCGGATGGCATTTGGCTGGCGCTCAATCACCATCTCTACACGTCCGCGGTATTTGCGCGGCATGATGTAGGTGAGGATAGCCGCAGCGGCGAAAACAAGGATGAAGGAAAGGACGATGAGTCCAAAGCGATTGCGGATCACCTGCCAGGTGTCTGTGGCATGGCGTTGGAGGTCGGAGCCGGAGTCGTTCATAGCGCTGCGTGGGTTTGGAATACTTCGGACTGGTTAAGAAATGAGTTGGTACATGAAGCCAGCGGGCGCTTCGTGTGACGAAAGCTGCCCGCCGGCGTTCGGGGTCTGGCTGTGTGTAAGAGTAAAAACGATCAGAAAGAAGCCGTGGCACCGAGGGAGACGCGGTGGCGGTCAAACTCGCGGAAGGCGCTCGTGGATTGCAGCGCGGAGAAAGAGTATTGGGCATCGAGGCGGAGGTTTTCGAGCACGTTGTAGCCGAGGCCGGTGGAGAGGAAGATGGAGTGCTCCTTGCCATCGGTGCCAGCACCGCTGTCGAACTGGCTGTAGGAGTAGTTCGCACCAGCGTTCACGCTGACGCGCTTGCTGATGTTGTGGTTCATCTGGACGCCAGTGTTCAAGCCGTAGCGGCTGTTGAAGGTGGAGAGTTCAGCACCATTGAAGCCAAGGGAGGCGAACCAGCGCACCATCGTCTCACGAGCGACGGCATAGTTGAGAGCAGCCTCGGCATAGGGGGAGACTTTGCTTTGCAGGTCGGAGTCGTAGAACTCGGCACCTGCACGGGCCGAACCGGAGAAACGCTCACTCCAAGCGTGATCGACGCCAGCGAGGGCGAAGTGGGAGTTGAAGTTCTTATTCGGTGCCTTGTCGAAGACGGTCATGCGGTAACGGTACTCCGCCGAGACGCTCGTTTGGCGGTTGAGGGCATAGGTGAACTGTTGGGCGAAGAGGTGGGAGTAGCGGTCCTCTTGATTGCCAATGAGGTTGTCCTGATAGCCGGTGCCATCAATGGTGTAGCTGGTGGTCGTCGAGAAGCGGGGAGACCAAGCGTAGTTGATGTTGAAGTTGTTGAAGCCGTAGAAGTACTGCCCGTTCCAGAGCGTCGTAGAGCCGCCGTAGCCAAAGGCGTTGTTCGGTTCGACGCCGTAGGTGGCGAAGAAGTTATTGCTGATCTTGAGTCGCTCGGAAAAACGATGCTCGAAGTTGATCGTGGCCCGGTTGTTATAAAACGTGTCTTCGAAGCTAGGAGCGCCATCGACATAATGCACCACGCTGGAGTCGAGAGAGAAGCTAAAGGGCGTGGTCTGGTCCGGGCGGGTGTACATGATGCCGACGCCTGCGGTGGCAAACCAAGAGTCGATCTCGCCGGGGGTGCCTGGGCCAGCGTTCTTGTAATCGAGGCGGTCGTAGCCGCCGTTGCTATAGATCGAGAACGTCAGCGGCTGCTCGGTGCGGAAGTCTGCTGAGTAGTTCTGAATTCCGACCAAGCCCTGGGCGTGCAGCGCTGCGGGCGCCAGCATCAGGGCAGTGAGACAAAAAGAGGCAAGGCGTGAACGCATAAGCTTAAGTGTAAGGATTTATTAGACTTGCCAGAGAGGGTAAGAGTGTAGAAATCCAAGAATCAACGATTTGAACGGCATTACTTCAGGACGGCAGGCGAGACGGGATCGGGCGTCGTAGGCGGTGGCAGCGGGCCGGAAGCCGGCGGCTGGATGAGGAAGACACCGCGGATGGTCGCAGGCACAAAGAAGTCTTCTTCTTCCACCGCAGGAGTGATGACGGGGTTTTTCGGCATCACCGGATTCTTGCCAGGATTTTTTTCGCTGGTGAGCATCACGGGCTGTTCACCATTGATGGCGGGGGCGGCTGGAGCGGTCGTCACAGCGACGATGCCAGGAACGACCGATGAGGCAGCTTCATTGATGGCGACAGCTTGCTTTGGTGCGACAGTGCTCGCGGTCTGGACGATCTGCCCAGCAAGTGTGGCATCAGCCTTGGAAGCGACAATGGCGGCTTTTACGATGTCAGCTGCGCAGCCTTCATTGATGACCAGGGCGTCTTCGACGACCATAAGCACCTTCGTTGGATCTTTTTCGACGGCGACACGCACATCGTTGGCGATTTCAGAGCAACCACCAGCCTGCGCCATGAGTGCGGGAGTAGTTGCGAGGAGCAACAAGCAAGCGAGAGGGCTTGCAAAACGGGAGCGAAGTCCAGTGTTCATAGGCGGCAGTGTAATTATGGAGTTTCAGGATTGAACGCGTTCTCAGAGCGGGTAGTGGGAATCGAACCCACATGGCCAGCGTGGAAGGCTGGAACTTTACCATTAAGCTATACCCGCGATTGATACTATATTAACGCGTAACACCTTGCCGCCGCAAGATATTTTTTAGAATTAGCATGAAGAATTTGAAATTTTAGAATGCCTTATCGACTGGCATGTCTGACTTCTCAGATGATTCATCCTTATCCTGAACTGAGCTAATTAGCATTTCTGTTTCTGATGGCAAGCCCGGATTCGCGACTCTTTCTGGGTGCTCGAATTCAGCAAGAAGTCGGAGTTTTCTCTTCTTAGAGAGGGACTTTCACGGGTGCAGCCCCAAGTCCTGACTGCTTTCAGAATAGATGCGCATTTTTTAATAAGTGGGTCGTGCGACCTCAAAATGGCACCGGAGGTGTTTAATGCATGCAAAGTATTGAGAGAAGAATTTTGCTCGCAGGGCTTCCTTTTCGCCGCCTTTTCGATTTGGAAGATTTTTGTGAGGAGTCTTTTGAGCACCCTTGAGAAGTCATTTTCACTGATTTCGCGAAGCTTATTCATCCGATGCGACTGGCTTCCAGTAGCTGTGATCGGCGGAGTTGTCTTTTGCGGTAGGCTGGGGTGCTCTTAGGGATGCCCTAGTAAGCAAAATTTCAAAAATTTAGCTCTCAAAATTGACAATCAATGATAAAAATCTTATCATATAAGATATAAAGTTTGTCTGTTTGTCATGAAAACCTTATCAAAAGCCACGTCATGGATGTTTCTGATCCTAATTTTTGGGGTTGGTGGAGGCAAGAGGCTGGAGGCCGCTGTCACGGCCTCCAGCCTAGCCATCGTCGGCTATGACGACTTCCAGGACAGCTTCACCATGGTGACTCTCGCCCCCATGAGCGCTGGTGAGACGATTTACTTCACCAACAACGGCTGGAGTAGCACGCAGGGCAAATTCAATGGCTCCGATGCCTCACAAGGAGCGGGCAATGAATCGCTCATCAAACTCACGCTCACCCAAAACGTGGCAAAAGGCTCGGTCATCTATTCCGGAGCCGATGATGCGGGTTGGCAGTGGACCAAATCAGGCGTCATCCCCGGCCAGATTGGCGGTGCGGCCGTTTTCAGCGACCTCGCCCTCGATTGGGACTCCGACCAAATTTATGCCTTTCAGGGTAGCGCCTCGAATCCGCTGCTCAATCCCACCGATTTCATCTACGCCCTTCACTTTGGCAGCATCGACTACCCATTCTTCTCGGATTCCGAGGACACGCTTACTGGCGACATCCCGCCCGGCCTCAGTCTTGGGGCAAAAAACGCCTTCGCCCATACCAACCTGACCTTTCACGGCGATGCTGACGGCAACCATTCCGCCTGGGGCCTGAATCCATCAGCTCCTGCCGTCGCCGCGCTTCAGCTCTCAGGAGGCACCAAGGCCCAATGGCTCGCCGTGATCGCTGACAGCTCGAACTGGACCGAAGGCCAGCCCAGCTTGAGCGCCTTCAATGTGACACCCGAGCCTTCACGCAGCTTGTTGGTCCTTTTGGGGCTTCAGGCATGCCTGATCCGTCGGAAACGTATGAGTTAATTACAATTTGTATGGTAATTGTATACTAAAGCTTGTTTTAGGGTTATGTTCTCTTAAATTTGAGAACTCGTGACCCGACGCTGGACCATCATCTGCCTTTTCTTCGCCCTGTGGCTGCCTCCGCAGCTCCGGGCGGCGGCGATCATGGTCAATGAATACCGCAACACAGGCGGCACCGTGGGGCCAGGCACCAAAATGGTGCGGGATGAATATATCGAGTTCGTCATCACCGAGAGCACTACGGCCGCCAGCCTCGCCGCGTTGACCTTTGGCGATTCAAACGACGCCACCTCGATGCTTCAGGGCGTCTTCCGCTTTGATCAGGCCACGCTCGATCAGGCCCTCAGCAATGCCGGCTTGAATGCCTTTCTGCCCGGCACACTCATCGTCGTTAAAGGCGTGAACCTCGGTGCTCAATCGCTCGCCTACGATCCACTCAACGGCGGCTGGAGCTTCGAACTCGTCGCAGGGCAAGGTGCTCGCGATCACGGGGAGACGCTCGTGAACGGCAATCTCAACATCGGCAACAATGGCGATATCGTCTGGATCTCCTCCAGTAATCCACCTGCCCGCAATAGCGATACCAGCGGCTTCATCCATGCCATCGGTCACGATAATGCGCCCGGAGCCATCGCTACCACGGTCGCCGCCGCGTTTGGCAGTGAAAACATCCTCGCCGCCACCATCACCACCGGCCGATCCATTGCCAACATCGGAAATACCACCGAGTCACTCGTCTCCAACGCCACGAGCACGATGGGCCAGCTCAATGGCGGCTTAAATACCACTTGGATCGAAGGTCTTCGTGGGGCCTCGCCAGATGTCACGGCCGTGCCAGAGCCGTCCCGCACACTCATGGCCATGGTCGGCCTCATGGCGCTGCAAAGCCAGCGCAGTCGTCGGAAAGGAGGCCTGCATGTCTAGTTCCTCACGCCGTCATGCTCGCAGCCGCCGCACAGATGCCGTGCTCAGTGATTCGGAAGCCTTCCAGCCATGGTGGCGGGATGAATAGCTCTCCCCGATGCGCTGCCCCCGGCCAAAGTCCCTGCGATTCCGCAGCGGTGATCCCTTTGATCGTTTTGCCGCACTTCGTTACCTCATCATCGCTATTTCCATCATCACCCCGGCGGTCATTTTGCTCACGAGCGATTTCACGCCTGGCGCCGTGCATCACGATTGGAAAGCCGAGCCCATGGGAGAAGTCCGCCGCAGTCTGCTGGAAGGTCAGAGCCGCAGTGCCCTTACCTCGCTCAAAGCGGCCATCGATACCTCGCCGGGCGATGCGAAACTACTTCGTGCCCTTGCCGCCCTCGCGGCGGATGCCGCACCGGCAGAATCACGCCGTGCCTACCACAAACTGAACTCCCTCGGTCTCGCAACGCACGCCGATAGCGCCGGTCACGCGGCTTTGTTGGCTCGCTTGCATGATTTCACCGGCGCGAAAGCCATCCTCTCGAACCTTCCGAAGGAGGCACAAAGCATCCCGCAGGCGCAGTTTGCTTGGCTCGCCGTTTGGCGTGAGGCCGGTGATTTTACCGCCGCCGCCACCGCCCTGGAAAAACTCCTCGAAACCTCGCCTGATGAGGCCTCGCTCGCCGCCGATCTCCTCCGCCGTGCAACCAGCGCTGGGACGGAGGCCGAGACACGCCACCGCATCGAGGCCGGCCTCGTGCGCAGCCTTGCTCATCTCATGAATGCCGGTCGAGGGCGGGATGTGCTCGCCATGGCCACCACGCTCACAGGACTGCCCGTCACCCACAACGTCCACCGCATGCATCTGGGGCAGATTTTGCGTAATCTACCCGGCCAAAGCGTCGAGCACCGGCTCGCCGCCGTGCGCTTTGGCTACGCTGCTGAGCTGCCCACCACCGATGAGGTCCAGCTCCGCTCCGATTATCAAAACGAGATCGCCTGGAGTGGCGGCCTCAGCGCCGAGGAAAAAGACCGCGTCGCCGGATGGCTGCAGGGACAGAGCGAGCATCGCATGGTCATCGCCCTCATCAGCGCCCGTGAAGCCGTCACCGAGCCTCAGCTCTTCGCCCGCCGTTTTGAATCCCTTCTCGAAGAAGGCCTATGGCGCGATGCTGGAGCCATGGTCGCCGATCCTGAATCGCCGCCGCTGCCGCACTCGCGCATCCTTTCGCAAACACTCGCTACCTTGCATCAGCGTTCCTCGCGCCAGTTCGCTGTGGAGATGCTTCTCAGCGAGGCTGTCTCCGCCACCCGCGAGGAGAACCGCCCGCTGGATTGCTACGCCGTCGGTGTCGCCGCCCTCGATCATCATCTGCCCACGCTCGCCGCCACCGCCTTCGCCACCGCGCTCGATATTTCCAAGGACCGCTCCAAGACCATGCGGGCCATCCTCCGCAGTGCCCGCACCGGCCGCCTGCCTTTGAACACCTTCTTGCGTTCCCTCATCGGCAGCCCCGCCATGCACGATGAAAGCATCCAGGAGCAGCTCATCTACCTCAGCCTTCTCGCCGATCAAAAAACCGAGCCCATGCTCGCCATCGTGCGCAACCGTCGCCAGCTCGAGCCACAAAACGTCTATCTCCGCTTCCTCGAAGCCCTCGCCCTACACAAAACGGGTGCCAATGCCGGTGAAGCCGCCAGCCTCCTCGTTCCCCTCCCACGTCATCGCTGGCATCAGGGCGAGGCCGCCGTCATCGCCAGCATCCTCGCCTCCTCCGGCCAGATCGATCGCAGCGCTCCTCTCGCGGCGCAAATCGACGCCACCCAGCTCTTCGCCGAGGAAAACGCCCTCTTCTCGCCCTGGCAGGCACGTTTCAACATGAATGCTGATCCGCTCGTCGGCAGCGTTGGATCAGAATGACCTCAAGGAGCGGCCTCAACGGCCATCGAAGCTTCAAAACCCGCTCGGGTCTTCCACAGCGAAGCCATCCACGCAAAGCCAAACAGCACCGTTCCCGCCACCACGACCGCCGCGGCCATCGGGCAGCCGAGGATGAGCGAGAGATGCAGGCCGCCGATGGCGCTCAGCGCCGCATGCAGCACGCTCAAGGCCAAGCAAATGGGCAGCCGCGTGCTCAAAAGCTGCGCCGTCGCTCCCGGCAGGATAAGCATCGCGATCACGAGGATAGCCCCCACGCTTTCAAACGCCGCCACGATCACAATCGAAAGCACCGCCATCAGCGCGAGATGCATTTTCCCCGGCGCAAAGCCCTGCGAACCAGCCAGCAGCGCATCGAAGGAAGTAATGAGCAGCTCCTTGTAGAAGAGCACGATCAAAACTGCCACGGCGGCCGCCACGCCGCCCATCACAAGTACTGGTGCAGGCATGCCGAGCGAATACTCGGCAAGGGCGAGATTGCTCAGCTCGCCATAGAGCACGCACTCAGCATCGAGATGGACCTTCGAGGCGAAGACATTGATGAGCACCACGCCGAGCGCGAAGAGCGAGCAGAAGGTGATCCCAATCGCCGCATCCGCTTTGATGCGACTCCGCGTATGCAGGAACTCGATCAAAAATGTCGTCAGCAGCCCAGCGCCCAGCGCTCCAGCGAGCATCGCGGGCAAGGTGAGCTTCCCCGAGATCAAAAACGCCACGGCCAGCCCCGGTAGCACACTGTGGCTGATCGCATCGCCCACCAACGCCATGCGGCGAAGGATGAGGTAGTTCCCCACCAGCCCGCAGGCCGCCGTGACGAGGAAGGCCATGAGTGTCATCCAGCCATAGGTGGCGATGTCCGTCGTCCAAGGAGCGACGAAGAAGCGGTGGGCATCGAAAGGTGGGAGAAGGCCGTTCATGATTCAATATCCCGTGGTTCCGGCGGGCCTGTGTTTACTCGATCCATGCACTTCGCGGGCACCGGGGATGGGTTTTCCGTGCGGATCTGTCTGCGGGAAGTCGAGGCGGCGTTCGAGCTGGCGCACGGTATCCTCGCCGAGGACATGCTCGATCTTTTCGGCGTCGTCGTGAACGTGGTCGGCACCGTATTGCATGATGTTCGTGAGGTAGAGCTCCCAGAGGCGATGATTTCGCACGACGGCACAGGCTTTGCGCCAGCCTTCGGGGGTGAAGTGGAGCATGCTGCCGTCGTCGGTGAGGGTGGCGAGCTTTTGGCGGAGGAGTTCATCGGCCTGGAGGCGGATTTGCTCCAAGGGCTCGCGTCGGGCCTCGGCGAGATCGAGCAGGGTGATGCCTTCCTCACGGAAGTCACGACGCTCGGCGAGGTGGTACATGGCTTTGAGGGTGTTTTCGCGTTCGATGCGGCATTTCTGAGTTTTTTGCCTCCAGAGCCGCGTGAGCCAGCCCTGCTGCGGACTGAACAAAAAGGCCATCGCGAACACGAATGAGCCCGCGAGCACCATGAAGGGCCCGGTGGGCAGATTCGAGCCCAGGAAGGACAAAAAGGCCCCAAAAGCCGCGGTGGCGATGCCGATGACGGCGGACAGGATGAGCACGCGATGCATGCGATCCGTCAATAGGCACGCGGTGGCCGGTGGAATGATGAGCATGGCCGAAACGAGCACCACGCCGACCGCCTGCATGGCCGTGACGACAGCGAAGGAGATAAGCAGCATCATCGCATGATGCAAAAAGCCCATGGGCATGCCGAGGCTCTCGCCAAAGGCCCGGTGGAAGCTCAGCGTCAGCAGCCCGCGATAGCCCACGGTGACGAAGAGCAGCGTGAGGCCGGCGGTGATGGCCATCAAAGCGATGTCGCTGCCATTCATGGCGGCGGCCTGGCCGAAGAGGAATTTGTCGATGCCGCTTTTGTTCCCACTGGGCAGTCGCTGGATCATGCCGATGAGGCAAATTCCGACGGCGTAGAAGGACGAGAGCACGAGACCCATCGCCGCGTCTTCTTTGAGTCGTGTCGTGCGGGTGATGGCACTCACGGTGAGCATCGAAAGACCGCCGACGAGCGTCGCGCCAATGAGGATGGCGACGGGATCTTTGTTCATGTTCCAAAGAAAGCCGAGCGCGATGCCGGGAAGCACGGCGTGCGAGAGCGTGTCACCCACCAGCGACATGCGCCGCACCACGACGAAGCCGCCGAGCAGACCGCAATTCAGTCCAAGCAGGATGCAGCCGAACAGTGCGAGACACAGCGAAGGATCGCTGAAGGTGAAGAAGCGAAGGGCTTGATCGGTGATGGTGGTCTCGGTGAGATCGCCGATGCGGGCGGCGTGAGCAGGAAGTGCAAAGAGCAGAGAGAAGAGAGCGAAGAGCAGCGAGACATTCGAGTTTCGCGCTAGCGTCGTGGAGTGCGGCGGCAGAGATGCCGGAGTCCTCCGGCATCGGCGACGCCGCTGTCGAGCGGTCTGAGTCGTGCGAGAATTTGAACGCCCCCCGACAGCGGTGTCGGCGATGCGAGGCTTCGCCCTCGCATCTCTGCCACAGCACTCCACGACGCTGCCGCGCTTCATCACTCGCCCTCTCCTTTCGCGACCTTCGCGGCGACATCGCTCAAGATGGTCAACCTGCCGCCGTAGGTCTTCTGAAGCTGCTCCATGGTGAAAACGTCCTCTGTTTTGCCGAAAGCGACCAATCGCATGTTCAGGAGCAGCAGGTGATCGAAGTACTCCTTCGCGGTGGTGAGGTCGTGGTGGACGACGAGGATGGTTTTGCCTTGGGACTGAAGGTCTTGCAGCAGCGTGACGATGGCTCGCTCGGTGGTGGCATCGACACCGGCGAAGGGCTCGTCCATGAGATAGAGATCACTCTGCTGGGCGAGTGCACGGGCGAGAAAGACGCGCTGCTGCTGGCCGCCGCTGAGATTGGCGATCTGGCGATTGCGAAAGGGCAGCATGCCGACCTTGTCGAGGCTCTCCTCGGCGATTTTTTTGTCCTCCTTTGTCACACGGTGCAGCCAGCCACGGCGGCCGTAGCGGCCCATGAGGACCACATCCATCACATTGACGGGGAAGTCCCAATCCACCTGCTCCCGCTGCGGCACATAGCCCACGCGGTGGCGGTTTTTCTCAAAGGTCTCGCCAAAGATCTGCACCCAGCCGCTGCTGGCGGGAGTGAGGCCCATGATGGCGCGGATCATCGTGCTTTTGCCCGCGCCATTCGGCCCGATGATGCCGACGAGGGCTCCCTGCGGCACCTGAACATCCACGCCGTAAAGCACGGGCTTTTTGGCATAGCTGACCGTGAGGTCGTGGAGTTCGAGGGCAGGGGACACGCCCCATTCTTAGCCCAGGCTAACTTTTACCGCAAGACACAACCATCTCAGCTTTTAAGCCTGCAAAAAAAGAGCTCTTCGAACCATCGGTCCGAAGAGCTCATCGAATGGAAGCAGCTGAGATTAGAAGCGCACGCTCAGGCCGACAAAGGGATTGATCGCCTCGTCGCCACGGAAGAACCAGAAGGCTCCGGCGTCAAAGATCATGTTTTCGGTGATCGCGTAGCCGATGCCAGCATCGAGCGAGGTCTGCCAGTAGCGTTCGGTGTCCATCTGATTGGCGGCGAAGATCTCGACGAAGCAGCTGAACTTCTCCGTGACGTCGTAGCCGAGCACCGCGGTGGCGGAAGGGCGGAAGTAGAGGGTGTCGTCAGAATCGCCCGCCACATAGCCGGTGATGGTGTTTCCGAGCGACCAGCCGCCTCCAAGATCGATCTCCGTGGCGATGGCGAGGCCACCTTCCCATAGATCGTTGCCGATGCGGTGCTTGGCGGTGGGGACTTTGACCGAGGGCAGAAGGGCAAGCGCAAAAGGGCCACTGTCATTGCCGATGAGATTCCATTTCAGGCGGACGTTCAGGTCGTTCACGCCTTCGCGGAAGTAGCCATCTTCGCCCGTGCCGGGATTCCCCTTGAAGCGCTGTTCGGTCCAGGGCTGCCAGAGAAGCTGGAAGTCGATGTCATTGGTGAGGCCGTATTTGGCATTCACCTCGCCCCAGGTGAAGGCTTCCGTGCGGTGGTCCGTGTCGAGGCGGCGAGAGTAGCTTAAGAATCCGAACTCAAACTGGTACATGCCCTTTGGCACGGTGAAGGCACCTTCGGTCTGGTCAGGACGGTCGGTGCTCATCTCACGCACGGTGGCGGGCTGGCTATTAAAGATGGCTGGATCAGCCGCATTCGCGAAAGAAACAAGCCCGACGGTGAAGGCGGCAACGAGTTTGAGTGGGGTGCGCGTGGTCATTTGTGTGGGAAGAATTGAAGATTAAGAGATAGATAAAATCCTATCACAGTTAGAGAATGTCAATCCCGAAGGATTGTAATTATTAAAAATATGATTGTTTCGATTTACGGGCTCAACGCCTTACGAATGGCGATCACGTTGCTGCGCAGCATGCCTTCATAGGTGCCGCAGTCGTAGCTTTGACCGTCAGCCACCACCATTTCACCGGGTGTGCCTAGAGCATCGGAGAAAAGCTCATCGCCAATTTGGGCCCCGCTGTCCTTGGCGATGCGCTCGATGGTGGCGTGCGGCACACTGCTCTCGACGAAAATGGCCCGCACGCCCTTGGATTTGATGAAATCGACCGTCTTGGCCACATCGGCCAGCCCGGCCTCGCTCACGGTCGAGATGCCCTGGACGCCTACCACCTGGAAGCCGTAGGCGCGGCCGAAGTAATTGAAGGCATCATGGCTGGTGATCAGCACACGCTGCTCAGCGGGGATTTTGGCCGTTTCAGCCTTCGCCCAGTCATGGAGCGCCAGGGTGGCCGCTTTCCACTTCTGACCGCGTTCGGCGAAAACACCCGCTTTGTCCGGCAAAATGCGGCTGAGGCCCTCGACGACAGGTTCGAGGCATTTCGACCAGAGCTTAGCATCCCCCCAAACGTGCGGATCGGCATGCGCAGCGCCTCGTGGATGGATCAAATCGCCTTCGCCGAGCTTTGCGGTCACCGCATGGACCACTCGCCCCTGTGCGGCGAGCCGGTCTAGCAACTCGCTCAGTCGGCCTTCGAGCATCAGCCCATTATAGAAGATGGCCTTCGCCGTGCCGAGCTTTTGAGCGTCTTCCGCAGAGGCCTTGTAGAGATGTGGATCAACGCCCGGCCCCATCAAGGCGGTGAGTGAAATGTCATCTCCGCCGATTTGCCGCACCATATCCGCGATCATCGTGGTGGTGGCCACCACGGCAGGCTTGCCTCCCGAATTCCCAACCGATGAGCTAGGCCCGCAGCCACTTAGGCTTAAAAGGGCAAGGCTGGAAAGAAGGGAACGAAGTGCGGGCTGCATGACGGCCCGTTTTAGTCTGAGCTAACTTTCTTTTCAAGTAACAATTTTGCTCGCTGAGGCAAATTCCTTTACCCCGCAGCCCTTTGAGGTCATTTCACCAGCCGATCAGCCGCGTGATCGCCGCTCGCAGCGCCGTTTCGAGGATCGCGGCCTCGGCGTGGGTGACGGGGATGGTGACCTTCTTCACGTTTTTCGTCGCACCTTCCTGGCGGGACATGCTCATGAAAAAGGGCGCTTTCTGCGGATCGTCGCGGAAAGTCAGATCGAAGGCGCTGTTGGCCTTTTCGGACTGGTGGAAGAGCTTCGCCTGCTCCTGGCGGCCTTGCAGCGTCGCCAAAACGGTGCCGAGATCATTGAGACCCCATTTCATCGTGATCTTTGATTCCCAGTCGAACTGCTTCTCGCCGCTCTGATTGGTGGCATCGACGAAAACGGCTCCTTTGGTGCGATTGAACTCAAAACGAATCACCCCGCCGTTGCCGCGGCCGTTCGGCTTGTAGATGGCGTATTCGGCGTTGGGCTTCGTGGTGGCAGGAGAGGTGGATTTCGCATTCATGGCGGGCAAATTCTAAAACAAACGCCTTCCGCCGGTAAAGAACGTTTTGCTGATGCAGACACATCCTTTGCCGGAATGTCCCGTCTGCGGCTTCGTTTCACGCCTACCATGCGCTTTTTGGCTTTTCTCTTTGCTCTCTACCCTCTGCTCTCCGCCTTCGCGGCGAAGCCGAACATCATTCTCTTCTACACCGACGACCATGGTCATGCCGATCTCGGCATCCACGGCGTGGTGAAAGACATCAAGACACCCAATCTCGATGCGCTGGCCCGCAGCGGCGTCTTGGCGACGCATGGTTACAGCACCGCACCGCAGTGCGTGCCTTCACGCGGCGGCGTGATGACGGGTCGCTTCCAAGGCCGTTTCGATCTCGATAACAACGGCTCCGCGCTCGACGGCTTCAACAAAGAGACCACCATCGCCACGCGGCTGCAAAACGCGGGCTACGCCACGGCGCAGTTCGGCAAGTGGCACCTCGGTCCCACGGACGCGATCACGAAGCACGGCTTCAAGCATGTGTTCTCGCAGAACGCGCAGCGTCCCTTCTCGGCGAACATCACGCTCGATGGCCAGGACCGCCCGATGAGTGATCTGCCGCCGAGTGAGTATCACCTCGAAGGCTGTTCAAAGGCCGCCGCTGCGATCATCGAGCGCTACAAAGACCAGCCTTTCTTCCTCTACGTGGCCTATCGCGGCCCGCACACGCCGCTGGATGCGCCGAAGCGCTATATGGACCGCTTTCCCGGCGGAATGCCGGAGCGACGCCGTGCCGCGCTGGCCATGCTTTCCGCCATCGACGACGGCGTGGGCCTCATCACGAGCACCTTGAAGAAACACGGCCTCACCGAGAAGACGCTCATCTTCTTCATCGGCGACAACGGCGCTCCGCTGAAGATCCACAAGGTCGATTCGCCGCTCAAAGGCGATCCCGGTGGTTGGGACGGCAGCCTGAACACGCCGCTGAATGGCGAAAAAGGCATGCTGGCCGAAGGCGGCATGTCCACGCCCTTCCTCATCGCCTGGCCCGGCACCATCCCCGGCGGGCAGGTTTATGAGCATCCCGTGAGTGCGCTCGATGTCGCCGCCACGGCAGCCTCGATCACGAATCTACCCGTGAAGCCCGGCGAGCTCGACGGCGTGAATCTTCTCCCGCATCTCACCGGTGAAAACCAAGCGCCGCCGCACGACTCGCTCTACTGGCGCTGGATGGCACAGAGCGCCGTGCGCGAAGGAAACTGGAAACTCCTGCGCGGTGGTGATCGCGAATACCTCTACGACCTCGCCACCGACCGCGAGGAGAAGCACAACCTCGCCGCGAAGCACCCCGAGATCGCCACGCGACTCCGCGCGAAGCTCAAAACCTGGGCCGACGGCCTCACGCCACCCGGCATGGCCCTTGGCGCGATGGCCGCGACTTGGAACGATTACTTCGATCACTACCTCGAAGGCAAAATCAAAGCTCCACGCGCCGAAACACCCGCCGCCACCGCCTCGGAAACAAAAGGCTGGGAAGCCCGCAACGGCAAGCTCGCCGCCAAAGACGGCCTTCTCATCCTCACGCCCGACAAGGCCGACAAACCCACCTTCATCACCAAGTCCAAGCTCAAGCTCGCCGGTCCCGTCACCGCCAAGATCACCCTCAAAACCGCCGCCACCGGCGAAGGAGCCATCGCCTGGCGTCTCGACGGCGACAAAGACTTCCTCCCCGCCAACCGCCTCCCCTTTCCCCTCCAAGCCACCCCCGACTGGCAAACCCACAACCTCGAGATCCCGACCAATGGCCGTGTGATCCATATCCGCGTTCATCTGCCTGTGGGAGGTGCGGAGTTTCGGGAGATTGAGTTGAATTCACCGGCAAAAAGATAAATGCAGCCAATCCTTCCAAATGCGCACTTTAACCGCAGCCATGGCTTTCTTATCCTTTATCTCCCGAGTATTTGGCGCTGAGTCCGCAGAGGCCCCATACAAAGTCGCCGATATTTATACTGAAATGCGGGAGATGGTTCTGAAGCTAAAACCCGCTGATTTCAAAAACTCCGATAACATTAAAGTTCTAGCGGTAGTGATGGATACTGGATATCCAGAGGCTGCATGCACCCTCGTGTCCACAGCGGATGGCTCGGCAAGCCTATACTTCAGTAATGGAGGCGGCATCATTGGTGCAGGAGAGCATCCAGATGGAGGGAAGGCATCGAAAGGGCTCATTGAGGCATCTGCCGGGTTCCTCAAGATGATGAAAAAGACAAAAGATACTCCCATCGTGGTGCCTGGCATGGCGGCCTTCTATCTGGTTACTACAGATGGGATCTTCACCGTCTCGGCAAAGGAAGAGGATTTTGGCGAAGACCGTCATCCTGTTTCCTCATTGTTTCACAAAGCACACGAACTGATCACGGCTATTCGCGTCATCGACGAAAGATGCTCTAAAAGTAAGTGATCGCGCCTGCGATGTTGCACTTTCTTAGACAGAACTTTACTCCGCCTATTCCCCGCCCATCCGCAGCGTCAGCTCCAGCTCCCGGCGCAGTTCCTCACGATCAGGAAGGTAGAGTTTTTACTTCTGCACGAAGAGCTGGCTGATCATCTCGTAGGTGGCGTATTCGACGAGCAACTCGTCCTTCTGCCGAGTGAGGATGATGCCGATGGGAGGATTGTCGCCCTCAGTGTTTTCCTCGTTGGCGAAGTAGCCAAGATACAGGTTCATCTGGCCAATGTCGTGATGCTCCACGTCGTTGAGCTTCAGGTCGATCAGCACGAAGCAGCGGAGGCTGCGATGGTAGCGGACAAGATCGACGCGAATGACCGAGTTGACCACTTTGACGGCCTGGGCCTACCCAGTCGGTGCGCCGACCAGATAACTCACGACCTCAGAAAGTGGTTCGATCACGAATTCGGAGCAGCAGCGGCCTTTTGGGCCTGGTACAGGCTGGCAATGCCGAAAGTGAGCGGAGTGCCGTGAGCGGTTTGGAAGCCGTTGGCACAAATGAGGGACTCCATTTCCGTGCCGGAGGGGAAGCGTTCGATGGAGCCGCAGAGGTATTCATAGGCGGCACGCTGGCAGGTGATCCAGCCAGCGATGCGAGGCATGATGTTCTTCAAATAGAAGAGGTAGAGCTGCCGGAGCCCGGGAAGGCGCGGGATGGAGAAATCGAGGACGAAGAGGCTGCCACCGGGGCGGAGGACGCGGCTCATTTCCTGGAGGGCGAGCGGCCAGGAGGCCATGTTTCGCAGGCCAAAGCCGACGGTGAGGACATCAAAGGCTCCATCTTGAAACGGCAGGCGGAGCCCATCGGCGGCGATGAGGCGATGGAAGCGGCGTTTTTGCGCTTCACGCATCATGGGGACGGAAAAATCGGCTCCGAGCACTTTGGCGGCGGGGCAGGCGGCCTGCACGGCCTGGGCAAGATCGCCACTGCCGGTGGCGAGGTCGAGAACGCGCTGCGGGGCGAGCTTGGCGATGCGTTTCGAGGTGGTGCGCCGCCAAAGGCAATCAATGCCGAGGCTGAGTACATGGTTGGCGACGACATAACGCCGTGCGATGCCGGCGAAGGCTTGTCTGACGTATCCGGCGTCCTGCATGGGGTGGCGTGATCGGGGCAAAACCCGGCCTTGGAAAGGTTTAAATCCGCCGCCGAATGGTGCTCACGAAAGGACTCGAACCTTCACGATGTTACTCACTAGAACCTGAATCTAGCGCGTCTACCAATTCCGCCACGTGAGCACGTTTTCGGGGTGACCGGGGCGCGAGTGTGGTTCAGGGCGAGGGATTCTCAAGCGCTAAATATGGCTTTCTTGACCGCCGTGCTGCGCCCCGTAGTAGGGCGCATGTCTTTCCGTCTCGAAATGCTCCAAGTGGCTCGTCTGGCTCCCAAGGTGCTGGGGGATGCCGCGCCGCTGGTGGAGGCCTTTTTGCGTTCACGACTGGCGGCGGAGGCTAAAGGCTTTCTGGACCGGGATGAGCGGCCGGATTTGTACTATTCGGTTTTCGGCATCGAGGGTCTGCGAGCGCTGCTGGTGGAGGAGAGCACGCTACCAGATTTGAGGCCCTGGCTGGCGGGATTCGGCGATGGGGAGGGGCTGGATTTTGTGCATTTGTGCTGTCTGGCACGCTGCCATGCGAATGCGGGCCTGGTGGGCACGACGGCAGCTTGGCGTGAGGCTTTGGCGGCACGGATCGAGGGCTGGCGCTGCGAGGATGGCGGGTATCATCAGGCTCCGGGTCGGAAAAAAAGCAGCGCGTATGGCTGCCTGATCGCTTGGGGTGCCTACCAAGATCTGGGTTTGATACCGCCAGCTCCCTGGCGGGTGGCGGAGTGCATGGGCAGCCTGCGGACGCCAGATGGGGCTTGGTCAAATGAGCCGGGCATCCCGGTGGGATCGACGACGGCGACGGCGGCGATGGTGGCGCTGCACCGGCATCTGGAAATGACGCCTCCCGCTGAGGCGGTGGACTGGCTAATGAAGCGCTGCCTTCCCAGTGGGGGCTTTTTGGCGATGCCGAATGCGCCGCTGCCGGACCTGCTCTCGACGGCGGTGGCGCTGCATGCGCTGGATGCGGTGCAGGCGGATTTTTCGCGGCTGAAGGAGCCGTGCCTGGACTTTGTGGACTCGCTCTGGAATGCCACGGGGGGCTTTCATGGGAACTGGACGGATGATGTGCTGGACTGCGAGTACACTTACTACGGCCTGCTGGCGCTGGGCCACCTGAGCCTGCCGGGCTGAGCATGGGTTGGCGAAAGCTGTGCGAGAGGGGATTCTGCGCTTGCGGGAGGGCGGTTTCTCGCCCCCATCCACCGCTCCGCGGGCTAAACGCGGTGCGTTGCATGCGCGTTGCCATCCTGATCCCCAGTTTCAATACCGGACGCCTTCTGAAGACGACTGTCTTGCAGGCTCTGGAACGCTGGAAGGATGTGTGGGTGGTGATGGATGGCAGCACGGATGGCAGTGAAAAAGATGTGGAGGCCCTGCAGCCGGATCATCCTGGCCTGCGCCTGCTGATACTGCCGGTCAACCAGGGCAAAGGAGCCGCTGTACTGGCCGGAGCGGAGGCTCTCTCCGAGGCTGGCTTCACGCATGTGCTGACGATGGACGCGGACGGGCAGCACCCGGCGGAGTTCATCCCGAAATTCATCGCCATCGGCGAGCAACACCCCGAAGCGGCGCTGCTGGGGCTGCCGATCTTTGGCCCGGAGGCTCCGCTGGTGCGCGTGAGAGGTCGCCAGCTCTCGAATCTGTGGGCGCATATCGAAACGCTCGGCTGGGGCATCGGTGATACGCTTTTCGGCATGCGGCTTTACCCGCTGCCGGCGCTGCTAAAGGCTTTTCAAGGCACGCGGTTTGCCCGGCGCTTTGATTTCGATACGGAGGTAGCGGTGCGCCTTTGCTGGAACGGCGTCCCGGCGATCAATGTGCCCACGCCGGTGAAGTATCTCACGGCGGCGGAGGGCGGTGTGTCGCAGTTTCGCTATTTCCGGGACAACACGCTGCTCACCTGGATGCACGCGAGGCTGCTCTGCGGCTTTTTCCTCCGCCTGCCGCTGCTGCTTTGGCTCACGGCGAAGGGTGGCAACCCTGCGAGAGGCGTCATCCTCACGGAGCGGTGACCTTTAACTGGAGGAAGCGCGGTGTGGTGTCCGAGTAGGGCACGCTGTCTTTGATGGTGACGAGGGTGTGATCCGCGTTGTTCACGGAGGCGCTGACGGCGGGAACGGCAAAACCGGAGGTGCTCGTCCACACGGGCGTCCAGGTGGTGAGATTGCTGGAGCCTTCGACGGTGTAGGTGAGGGCGGCAAATTTCCGCACTTTGAAGGTGATGGTGGCTTTTTTATCCGCTCCATCGGTGACGGTGTTCAAAGCGGGTTCGGCGGTGCCATTGGCGGTGCCGGGGCTGCTCATGAGGGCGTATTCGAGGAGGTTTTTGCGGCCATCGAGGTCAGGGTCGTCGGTGGGGCCATTTTGACCGCTGGTGAGGCCTTCGGTGGTGGCCCAATTGGAGAGCGTGTTGTTCACCGTGACCTGGAAGGTGAGCGGAACCTGGAGCTGATTCCCATCCAGGTCCGTGACCTGAAGGCTGATGGTGGAGGCACCGGGAGCGACGGGGGTAAGCGAAAGATTGGTGCCGCTGAGGGAGGCCGTGGCCACGCCGGTGCTGGAGCTGGTGGCGCTGTGCCCGCTCAGGACGGGGACGGAACTGGTGACAGAATTGATGCGCACGAGCTTCGAGGCATCAATGGGCGGAGCAGGGGCGGTGGCCGCGTTGTAAGGCATGGAGGAGAAGGGGGTGGATTCACCGTAGCTCAGGCTGACCCCCGTGCCGTTGGCGGTGGCGGCATTGGAGATGGTGATGTTCGTGGTGCCGTTCACGGAGTTGACGAAGGTATTCGCCGGGATGCCAGGGCCGCTAATGCCCATGCCTGCCACGATGGAGGCAAAGGAGGCCGGCACGACTGTGGTGCTGCCAGATGTGGTATTCGAGGTGACGACCACGGGATTGATGAGCACCTGGTAGTTCGCCGGTTGGTTGCTTGCCGCCGCAGGTGGAAGGGGCAGCGCCGCGAGGGCGGAGAGGGTGGCGAGCGAAGGCTGAGCCACACGACCGAACACGCTGAAGCCTTCGTTTTGGAAGTCGAGGTTCGAAGTGTTATCCGCCAGATTGAAGAAGAAGTCTGTGGTGGCGCTGTGAGGGTTTCCGGCCTGCTTGGCCATGGCCAGCGTGCCAGCGATATTGGGCAGGCCAGGCTCGTTTTGGATGGCGGCCAGCTTGGTGACGCCGACGAGAGAATTCGAAGAGGCACCGGACAGCGGGCTGGACCGGAAGGCACCACCCTGCAACACAAAGCCCTGCACCAGACGGTGGAAAATACTGCCGTTGTAGCCATCCGTGGCGTTGTTCAGGTAGGAGCGGAAATTCGCCACGGTGATCGGCGTGACGGTGTCATTCAGGATGATGGTGATCGAGCGGCCTCCAGGCGTGCCATTGGCTGCTGGAAGGCTGATGGCCACGGCGGATTCGGTATCGGGATCGGAGAAGGTGGCGGCGAGGGGTATGGAGAGCGGTGAATCGCCCACATTCAAGGTATGAGCCGCGATGGGGGTCGCCACCACGGGTCTGCCGGGCTGGAAATAGGGCCGCAAGTGAATCGTCTGCGTGCTCGACCAGCCATTGGACCAGTTCACCGTCAGTGTCGGAGTGAAGGATCCGCGTGCCGTCGGCGTGCCGCTGAGGATGCGGGTGACCGAATTGTAGGTCACACCGGCAGGTAGAGCGCCAGTGAGGCTGGAGCTAGCGATGGAGGACTGCCCCTGCGTGGCGGCAAAAGTGTGAGAGAAGGCCTGGTTCACCACCATCGTTGGCGAAAGATCCGCCGTGACTCCGTCCTTTGTCGTGACAGAGCCCGTCGTAGCGGAGGTGCGCACCGCATTACTGTTCACAAAGGCCGGATTGCTTTGCGCCAGAGCGAGGGAGAGCCCGGCAAAGGCTCGAACCTCAAACTGGTAGGCCGTGTTGGGTTCCAGCGGCGTGCCAGCTCCCGCATCCAAGAACTTCGTGGAGAAAGTGGTGACGTTCGGAGCCACCACACCACAGGGCTGGAAGGAGGAATCCGTGCTCAGCTTGCAGTAAATGATGTAGCCAGATTCGGCCGTGGAATTGTCCGTCCAAGTCAGGTTGATCTGGCGGTCTGTGGCGGCCACGGCGGAGAGGCCAGTGGGGGCGTTGAAGGGCAACGAGCGCGAGACCACGTTTGAGAGTGTCGATTCGATCTCGTCATTCGCCGCTCTCACATAGACAGATACGACGGCAAAATCATAAGTGAGGCCAGGGATGACGTTTGGCACGCTCAGGCTGGTGGCATTGGCGGCGGGAGAGGCGAGGACCGTGTATTGAGTGGCCCCGGATTCTTTGGCGAGGATATAAAATTTGGACTCGACTGCCGAATTATCCGTCCAGGCGAAATTCACCGTGGATTCACCACTCACCGTGGCGGTGAAATTGGTGGGCGCATTGAAGGGGACAGTGGCCGTGACCACATTGGATGGGGGCGAATTGATCTGCGAACCGGTCACAGGCACAAACGCGGCCATCACCCGGAACTCGTAGGAAACGCCAGGGTAAAGCAGCGTGGTTGGAAGCGCGAGGGTGCGAGTGCGGGCCGTGGCCGTAAAGTCAGCCGGAGCGCTATTGACCAGCACATCCGTGTCAAAGAAGGTGCCGCTTGGCAGGAACCTAGCCTGGATGATGAAGCCTCCTTCATTCGTGGTTGGGTCCGTCCAATCAAGCTTCACCGAGCCTTCACCAAGAACCGTAACGGTGAGGCCGGTGGGCGCGGAGAGAGCAGCCGGGATCGTGATGGTGGCGAGATTGCTGTAAGCGGAAGGGGCACCTAAGCCGACAGCGCGAATTTGAAACTGCAAGGTCGATCCCGGATCGAAACCTCCGATGCCACCCGCGCTTTGATAGCGTGAAAAGTCCGTAGAATTGATCGTTCCCAGACTCGTGAAGACTCCGCTGGTGCCTTCTCGAAACTCGATTTGGTAACCAGTTTCTGTCGTAGCATTGTCCGCCCAGAAGAGTTGAACCTTGCCATCGTTGGCGGGCGCCGTAACCCGCAGATCAGTGGGGGCGATGAAGGAGGCGTGCGTGGCTCCAACCGTAGCGGTGAAGGCAGAAGCGACCGCGAACGGGCCATTGCCACGCAAGGCACGCACTCGAAAATCACGAGCAGAAGCTGCTGCATAACCTGAAATGGGAGTTCCGTAGCCGAGATTGAGTCCTGTGGCTCCGTTTAGCACACCGAGCGATGCAAAGGTGGTGTCGGAAGCGCCGAGAACCTTATGCTGAAACTCAAAGCCAAGCTCATCGGTTGAGTTGTCATCAAAATAAACGCCAAAGGAGTTTGAGTTCCCGTTCGAGGCGTCCACAAAAGCAGCCACGGAAAGATTAGATGGAGCAGTGGGTGGTGATGCGTTCAAGGTCCCCGGCATCGTAAAGGTCACCGGCGAAGAGAAGGCTGTGTAGGCAAAGCTGTTGCTGCTGTAATTGCCCACTCGCCGTGAGGTGCGCAGGGTCAGTTCATAGGTGCGTCCGGGCTGTAGGTAATAAAAGAGGTCTTGCTGAGTGAGGTTCCATGGAACCTCACCGAGGAACTGGGAAACGCTGCCGCCAACGCCCGTGTCACGCGCCCAGATCTCGGTGTATTCTTCAAAGACGGAGTTGTCCGTCCAGCTCAGCCGGATTGTATTCGTAGATGGCACGGTCACGCTCAAGCCTGAGGGCGGATTGTTGGTCGTGCTGCCATTGTTCGTCACACTGGCCGTCGGAGTGGCATGATTCCGGCCGGACGCGTTCAAGGGCACCACCCAAAAATAGCCGCTGCCGCCGGAAGGAAGAAAGGCCGAGTTGAGGTACAAATGGGTTCGCGTTGTGTTTGCGGCTTCGGTCGAGATCAGGGTCGATGTGTTATAGTTGTTGGAGGTATTGGCCCAGATTTCAAAGTTCGTTTCGTTGGAGGAGGTATCCGTCCACTGGATCAGGAAGCCTGTCACATCGGCGCTAACGAGGCTGTAGGAGGCCGTGACTCCCGTCGGCGCGGAGGGAACCTGTCCACAGGCATCCACAGCCGTGAATAGTAAACCCAGCAGCAGCAAAAAATGGCGCAGGCCGGTGGCGAAAATGAACTCGAAGGGTTTCATTGAGAAAGGGTGGGATTGGCAGATTACCCGAACAGGACTCTCTTAGTCAATCCATCCCTGTAAAATGTTCGTTCACGAGTTTGTCACGGTAGCCCGCACACCAGCCGGATAAACCGCAGCCCTTCGGCGGTCAGTTTTCCTGTGCTGCCGCTGCCGGTCACGAGGCCGCGAGTGTGCAGATAATGGGGCACGCCAGAGTCCTTCACCCAGGTGAGCATGGGTTCAGCCACGCCGGAGGAGGAGGCCTCGACGGCCATTGGGAAGCCCCAGCGGGTGAAAGTGACTTCCCAGGAGGTGCCACGGGACGTTTTCCCATTCAAAAGCCATGGATGACGGCCTGCGAGCTCTATTTTCGCCGTTCCGGACACTCGCACGCGAAAAGCCGCCTCGCCGCCACGAACGAACTCTGGGATCGAAAGCTGCGGATTCTTCGCGTTGGCCAGAAACAGACCCTGGAGGTCCACGCCGAGTAAATTGATGCCGTTGTAGATGCCGTGGTGGTTCGGCGTGGAGAAGCTGGCCTGATGCCAAGCGTCAAAATCACTGCTCAAAAGCATGTTCAGCTCCACATGCAGGTGGGCACGGCGCTGATCGATGCCCGCGCCCGTGTATCCCATCAGGCCGATCCCCTGCCCTGCCTTCACGGCATCCCCAGCCTGCACCCTGGCCTCTCGCAGGTGCGCATAGAGCGAGTAAAAAGCCCCCGCGCTCGCGAAATCATGCCGCACCACGATGTACCGCCCGTAATTGCTCAGCCCAGCGGAGGCTGTCACATACACCACCTGCCCGGCGGCGATCGCCCGCACCTCATCGAGCGGGTCACCCTTCGCATCACGGCGCAGCGGCTTTACATCCAAGCCTTCGTGAAACCTCGCGTAGGCGATGGCACCGCCGATGCGCCGCGGATCACGCACAAACCCAAACTGCCCGCCCTCCCACGGCGTGGTCTTTTCACCTTCGAACGTGCGGTCCACGAACTGGAAATACCCGGCAGGCTGCTTTTCGAGCAGCGCGGTGTTTTCCGTGGGTAAGACGAGGCCGGTCTGACCTCTCACGAGAGGCGTCAAAGCCAGCAGGAGGGGCAAAAAGAGCGTTTTCATCACTCCAGCGGGATTTCTTTGCTTCGTGGCGCAGTCACATCCTCACCGCGTTCGGCACGGCGGGCCATGTCTTCAAGGTATTTTTTCTCCTGCTCAGCGGCTCGGCGGGCTTCACGCTTCTCTTTGCTCGTCGAAGGCGTCATCTCAAAGTAGCCGGAGGAGGACTTCAGGCCGGAGATGTGTGGCAGCCTCTTTTCCATTTGGGCGATCGTTTCATCCGAAACGCCGCGCCAGATGGTGAAGCGCCCGTCCGTGATGGGCGTATCGATCTGGATGATGTCCACAGGCGTGCCATTGACCACGGTGAGCAGCAATTCGCCCTGGTGCAGGCGGGTGGCGTTTTCGAGCATGTTGCGGCCATGGGCGTCCAGCTTCAAAAGCAGGCCATTGCCCGCGCCATCATCCGCGATGAAGGGCTCGAACGCCGCGATCGCAGTTTGGCCGAATTCCGGGATCTTCTTGAAGATGAGCTGCTGCCCCTGGAAAGGGAACTGGATGATCTCCTTCGGATGATCGTTCGGCTCGCCCTGGATATGCACGGAGAATTTGTACTTCGGCTTCCCAAAGCTCGACAGAGTGTCGCAGCTCGAAAGCGAGAAACACAGCACGGCGGCGGAGACGGCATGGAGGAGGAATTTCATCGGCGGCATCCAATCAGATTCCACGGGCGATTGCAATCGCTCACTCGTGCCAAGTCCGGGTGATGCGCTCGATCTTGAGGGCGCGGCCCGTCTTCGGATCGAGGGTGATGAGAGCACCGTTCAACCTCACTGCCCCGCTGCCCACGCCAAAACGGGTGGGCATCTGCGTGTGAAAGCGCTCCAGCACCGGCTCGATCTGGCTGCCGATCACGCTATCCATCGGGCCGCACATGCCGGCATCGCTTTGGAAAGCGGTGCCCTTCGGCAAAACGCGTTCGTCAGCCGTCGGCACATGCGTGTGCGTGCCCACCACGGCGCTCACCTTGCCATCGAGGTGCCAGCCCATGGCCACTTTTTCACTCGTGGCCTCGGCGTGGAAATCCACAAAGATGATCGGTGTCTCCTGACGCAGCTTTTCCACGCACTCGGTGATCACCGGGAAAGGATTTTCGAGCTGCTGCCCCATGAATGTGCGGCCCTGGAGGTTCACCACCGCCACCTTGCCCTTCTTCGTATCTAAAACGACGTAACCCTGCCCCGGAGCGCCCTCACGGTAGTTCAGCGGACGCAGCAATCGTGGCTCATCGATCATGTAGGGCACGATCTCCTTCTGGTCCCAGATGTGATCCCCCGTCGTCACCACCGCCGCGCCCGCCCGCATGAGGCCGATGGCGATCTTCGGCGTGATGCCGCGCCCGCCGGCGGAGTTCTCGCCATTCACCACGATGAAATCGAGGTTCAGCTCCTGCTTCAGCAGAGGCAGCAGCAGGGAGACGGCCTTACGGCCCGGCTCGCCCACAATGTCCCCCAGGAAAAGCAGCCTGAAAAGCCCGTCATCCGTCTGTGCCGCCGTGTCGTTGATCGCTTCGTTCATTGGAAGGCCATTTAGTAGATGATGCGCGGCAGGTTCAAGCTAGGATCGCCGCCATGATCGAGAAAATCATCCGCGTTCTGCTCACCGCCGCCCTCCTCGGCGGCAGCGTGGCCGCCCAGTCCACCATCGCGCCCCTCCCCAATCCCGCTCCGCCTCCGTCTGCTACTCCGCCTCCCGCACCAGCCCCCACCGCCACGCTCAACGCTGCGGTGAAACTCAACGCCACCAACATCGTCCCCGGCACCGCCGCACCGCCGAATCCCATGCTGCGCTTTGCCAAGCTCAGCCCGCTCGGTGATTCCCCAGATTGGTCCAAGCTCCAGGCCTTCGCCAAAACCATGACCCGCGCCGAGTTGGAGGCCGCGCTCAAGGAAATCTACACGGACAACTCCACCATGCCCGCCGCCTGGCGCATCGAAGGCAATGCGCTTCTCATTCAAACCGGCGATCCCGCCCATCCCGAGGCCCGCATTGAACTCGAAAGCATCTCCAAGCCACCCTCAGAAAGCACCCGCCCCTGGCATCGCGTCACGGAATTGCAGCCCATCAAAGACCGCCCCGTGCTCAGCGATCTCCATATCGCTCTCGATCCCGGCCACATCGGCGGCGGCTATGGCCGCATTGAAGAGCGCTTCCTCAGCTTTCAGCCGAACGAATTCATCCAGGAGGGTGATCTCAGCCTCGTCACCGCCCAGATGCTCGCCGAGCGTCTGAAAGCCCTCGGTGCTTACGTCACGCTCGTTCGCGAAAATTCGGAACCCGTCACCAAGGCCCGCCCGGCCACGCTTCGCGAAGCTGCCTTGAAAGGCCTCAAAGAAGCTGGCTTCCCCGAGCCCAAGGAAGGCTACGACGGCCTCACCGGCGATGCCAAACTCCTCACCGTGCAGTGGCAGAGCGAAAAGCTCTTTTACCGCGTCAGCGAGATCCGCGCTCGCGGCAAAAAGGTGAACACCCAGATCAAGCCCGACCTTGTTCTCTGCCTCCACTACAACGCCGAAGCCTGGGGGAATGCCACCTCCCCGCAGTTCTCGCCGCAAAACCATGCGCATGTCCTCGTGAACGGCTGCTACTCGCCCGCCGAACTCGAGCAGGCCGATGTGCGCTTCGAAATGTTCCACCGCCTCTTCTCCCGCATTCATGAAGAAGAAATCCCGCTCGCCGATTCCGTCGCCGATGGCCTTCTGAAAGCCACCGGCCTTCCGCCCTACATTTACACCACGCCCAATGCCCGCCGTGCTGGTGCCAACCCCGCCGTGTATGCGCGGAACCTCCTCGCCAATCGCCTCTACGACTGCCCCGTCGTCTATCTCGAGCCCTTCGTTATGAACCACGAGGAAACTTACCGCCGCCTGCTCGCCGGTCATTTCGTCGGTCGCACCCTCATCGCCGGGCGTTTACAGACCAGCGCCGTCGAGGACTACGTCCGCGGCGTCGTGGACGGCCTCGTGGCCTACTATCAAAAGCACCGCAAGCCGCTATGACCCTCCTCATCGCAGGCTGCGGCTTCGTCGGCGAGCGTGCGGCAGATTTGCTGCATGCCGCCGGGCACACCGTCATCGGCCTCACCCACAGCGCCGCCTCCACCGAGCGACTCCGCGCCGCCAAACCCTGGCGTGTCGAAGCCTGCGATATCTCCAGCGAGACCTCTGTCCGCGAACTCGCCGCCAAAATCGCCCCGCAGCAGGTCGATGCCTTCATCCACTGCGCCAGCTCCAGCCGTGGCGGAGCCGAGATGTATCAAAGCGTCTATGTGAACGGCATGCGACACATCATCGCCGCCTTTCCCGGAGCCTTCCCGCTCTACACCGGCAGCACCAGCGTCTTCCCGCAGATCAACGGCGAAACCGTCGATGAAACTAGCTTTGCCGATCCCGACCGCGAAACCGGCCGCTTGCTCCGCGAAGCCGAAAACCTCGCCCTGAATGCCGGAGGCTGCGCCGG
Organism: Prosthecobacter sp.; assembly: GCA_044370285.1. Lineage (GTDB taxonomy): Bacteria > Verrucomicrobiota > Verrucomicrobiia > Verrucomicrobiales > Verrucomicrobiaceae > Prosthecobacter. The sequence goes on along the minus strand of JBILVU010000023.1, from coordinate 24,163 downwards.
GCGTCTCGCCGGCATTTATGGCCCCGGACGCTCCTTTTTGCTCAAAAACCTCCTCGAAGGCAAATCCGCCATCGAAGGCAATGACGGCCAGGGCCGCTACCTGAATCAAATCCATGCTGACGATGCCGCCAGCGCCCTCGTCCACCTCGTCACCCATCGGCTCAGCGGCATCTACAACATCGCCGACGACCAAAAAGTCACCCAACGGGAGAGTTACCTCGATCTCTGCCGTCTTTTCGGCCTCGCCATCCCACCCGCCCGAGAACCCGATCCCAATCGCAAACGCGGCTGGAGCCACAAACACGTCTCCAACGCCAAGCTCCGCGCCAGCGGCTGGCAGCCACGCTATCCCACCTACCTCGACGCCGTCCAAAACGACCCCGAACTCGCCAGCAGCATCCTGCAAGCCGTGATCGACGAAGCCGCCACGCCCCTGCCCCGCCAGCCCAATATCATCCTCATCGGCCTCATGGGCAGCGGCAAGACCACCGTCGCCCGCATCGTCTCCCAGATGATCGGCTTCCAGTGCATCGATACCGACCAGCTCATCATCGAAACCGCCGGTCAAAGCATCCCCGCCATCTTCGCCGCGGAGGCCGAGACCGGCTTCCGCCTCCGCGAAAGCGCCGCACTCCGCTCCTTGCTCGGCAAACGCGGTGCCTGCATCGCCACCGGCGGCGGAATCATCACTCAGCCGCGCAATCTTCCTCTGCTGCGCCATCTCGGCTACATCGTCTGGCTCGATGCCGATCCCGCCCTCCTCGCCCGCCGCACCTCCCACAACAACGACCGCCCCCTCCTCGCTGGCGAAGAAGAACCCAAAGCCAAACTGACCCGCCTCCTCGACGAACGAAAGCCCCTCTACAAATCCCTCGCCGACCTCCGCATCCAGACCTCCGAGCTCACCCCCCAAGAAACCGCCTACGGCATCATGGAAAGCGCGAGAGTCTTCTTCGCGAATATGCAGCGGTAGAGAACGCCTCCGGGCTTCAGCCTTGTGTGCAGAATGCCTCACTCAGCACGATGGACTCGATGAGCACATCGGCGCGGTGATCGCTCTTCTTCAAAATCGCCAGCAACTGGCGGATCAAACCTTCGTCTTGCGGCTTTAACGCACGGCCAAGCGCAAACGCGGTGAGACGCTGGGTGACGTTGCGGATGAATTCATCGGCGTGATGCTGCTGAATGGCGTTTCGGAGTTCGGCGGGGCCGTTGATTTCGATTCCACCTGGCAGCGTGCCGCTCGCATCCACGGGTTTGCCAGCCTCCTTCTCGCGGAAGCGGCCAATGGCATCAAAGTTTTCCAAACCGAAACCAATCGGATCAATCTTGTCATGACAGCTCGCACAGCTCTCGTTGCGACGATGCGCGGCGAGCTCCTCACGCAGCGTTTTGCCACGATCACCGGCCTTGTCATCGAGCTGACCCGCATCAGCGGGTGGTTCGGCGAGTTTGCGACCAAGCAGCGTCTCCAAAACCCACTTGCCGCGAATCACGGGACTCGTGCGATTCGGCGTGGAAGACGCGGTGAGCACCGCCGCCATGCCGAGCAAGCCCGCCCGTTTGCCATCAGTGAATTTCACCGGCTGCATGCTCTCGCCGCTCACGTCGAGGCCATACACTTTGGCGAGCTCGGCATTCGCGAAGGTCTCACGGGCATCGAGAAGCCTTGCGAGGCTGCCGCCGCTTCGCAGGAGGTTTTCAAAGACGAGCACCGGCTCCAGCTTCATCGCGTCCGCCAGCGCGGGCGTGAAATCGCGGAACTTCCGCGCATCCGGCACATGCTCGGTGCCGAGACCCGAAAAGCCGAGCCACTGGCCAAGAAACGTGCTCGTAAAGGCCCGCGAACGCGAATCAGCGATCATGCGTTTTACCTGCGCACGCAGCGTATCGTCTGCGTGTAATTTCCCAGCATCAGCGAGAGCACGCAGTTCATCATCAGGCATGCTCATCCAGAGAAAATAGCTCAAACGACTCGCCAGTTGATGATCATCGAGTTTCCCGGCGCGGAGTTCATCGCGGAACAAAAAGCTCGGCGAGGTCAACGCGGCGGCGAAAGCCAGCTTGAGAGCCTGCTCGGGCATTTCGCCGCGCTTTTGAGCCTTTTCATAAAGAGCGTGGTGCTTTTCGAGCTCACCGGCTCGCAATGGTCGACGGAAGGCTTTTGGCAAAAAGGCATTCAAAGCGGCTTTGGCATCACTTTGGAAGATTTCGCGAGGTTTCGAGCCTGTGGGCGAAACCGGGCCCGCCACCCAAATCCAGTCCACCCCCGGCGCACCGACTCGAAGCGGCTTCGCGACCTTTTGAGCCTCCGCACTGCCGATGAGCGAGGCGGTATCAAACGGTAGATCGAGCACCTCAAGTGAGTCTCCGACTACCTTGCGGTTGCTGGCGAGCTTTTCGACGTTCGCCGCCTCGATCTGGCGATCTAGCTCGGCCACGGAGACCTTCATCGCCTTCGCGAGTTGGTGCTTCGCGGCCACCATCGCCTCGGTGCGTTCGGGCAGCAGGTTGTAAAAGCTACGCAGATCACTCGGATTACCCTCCGGCGTCACCGCACGCAGATACTCGACGCGCATCTGCATGTTCTGGAAGTTGCGATTGAGCGTGTCCGTGAGCTTTTTGATCTCGTCGGAGGCGTTTGCTGGCAACGGCAGGCGTGGGGCGTTCTTCGCTGCCGCATCCTTCACCAGCGGCGCAGCCTTCTTTTGATCAAAGACTCGGTAGCCGCCCTTCGGTGCTGCCTTCTTCGCCTTTCGCACCGGCACCGGCGTGGCGGCACGCAGCGCGGTGTTGTCGATGTTCCAGGTCATCTGGTGCGAGCCTGCACGGAGAAGCAGCTCGATGGCCTGCTCCTGTGGCTTGTCATCCACGCAGGCGAAGTAAGCACGGGGTTCATTGTCGATGCGCAGCCGCATACCGCTATCCCCTCCACGTCCGACATGCTTCACGGTCATCCGATACCAACCATCCGCAGGCACAATGACCTCATCATAAAGCGTGCGCTGACCCGCGCCCGCGAGAGAGTAACCGACTCCGCCACCCGGCAGCTCCTCCGGCTTCGCGCTGCGTTCCGTCATCAGCATGTTTTCGGCCTCAAAGCGCTTCGAATAAGGCTTCTGGCGCAGATTGAGCAGGCTTTGCAGCGCGTAATCCGCCGCATCGAAAAGCTGCTCCGCCAGCGCGGGCGAGATAAAAAGCGCATCGCGATCATTCGTGAAGCCGGAGAGACCCGGACCATCATCGAGCAGCAGTTTTCCCGGCTCAAAGTCGATGCCGAGAAGGTCACGCAGCGTGTGGTTGTATTCCGTTTTCGTCAGCCGCGGCAGCGTGACGTGCTCGACGCCCTTCTGCTGGCTCCAATCAACCGATTCGATGCCCTTCTTCAAAAACGCCACAATCTCCTCCCGCTCTGCCGCGTTCGGCAGCGGCTTCTTCGGCGGCATTTCTTCCTCCTCGACCTGCTGCAGCATCGTCTGCCACAGCTTGAACTCCTTCACCACATTCTGCGGCGAGCCGAATTGCGTCAGATCGACATCACCCTTCTGCTTGTCCGGGTTGTGGCAGTCGAGGCAGTATTTATGCAGCAACGGGCGGATGTCCGCGAAGGCGGGGACACAAAGGACAAAAGGGGCTAGAAGGACGAGGCGCATCGTGAAGGCGAGAACGCATCAAATAAACGAATCACGCCTCAAATGTTGGCAGCTTCAGCCAAAACTCGGCTCCGCCTTCGGGGCGGTTTTCGCAGCCGCTTTGACCTCCATGGGCATGCACGATGGCGTGGACGAGACTCAGGCCGAGACCCATGCCGGGCGTGGCAGCACTGGCGGCGCTGCCGCGTTTGTAGCGCTGCCAGACGGTGGTCAGATCACTCTCGCTGAGGCCTGGACCGGTGTCGCGAACGAGGATGCTAATGGCCGTGACGCCAGGCTCCAGCACGAGGCTCACGGTGCCGCCACGCGGCGTGTAGGCGAGGGCATTATCGAGCAGGTTAGCGATGGCTTGCGTGATGCGCTGGCGGTCGAGCTTGGCGGGTGCGGATGTATCGGCTTGCAGATGAAAATGCAGCCCACGCTCCTCGGCGGCCGGTTTGTAGAGCTCGTGCAATTGGGTGAGCAGGTCACGCAGGTCGATGGCTTCGAGATGGAGTTTCAACGCTTTGTGCTCACCGGCACGCGTCGTGAGGATGGTCTGCACGAGGTCGCTGGCGCGGTCGATCTCCTCCAGGCCGCGTGCGGCGGCATCACGCGCCATGTCATTGTCCGTGTGATCGTGAAAGGTCTCCAGATTGCCGCGAATGCGAGCCAGTGGTGTGCGCAGCTCGTGAGCGAGGTTGTCGTTCGCACTTTGTAGTTCGTCAGTGAGGGCATCAATGCGGTCGAGGCCGTCATTGAAGGCAGTGGCAAAGGCTTGCAGCTCCGGCACGGCATCTGGTGCCACGAGTCGTGCATCCGTGTTGCCCAGGGCGAGCTTGCGGGTGCTGATCATCATGTCCTGCACGGGGCGCAGCACATGGCGGGCGAACCACGCAAGCGGCAGCAGCATGAAGACGGCGGAGACGAGGCCCGCGAGCCAGAGTTGATTGCGGATGTGATCTTCATAGGCGCGGTCCTCCGCATCCGTGCGGCCAAACCAGAGTGTGTTGCCATCCTCGAGCAACTGGCAGCCAGCGAGGATCTCGTGCGCCTTGCTTTGATGCGGTATCTGCATGAGCAGCGCCGCCTTGGGGCGCAGCTTGCCCGGTGGCTGCTGTGGCCAAGCATAGCCGCTCACTGCGGGCGGGATCTGCTCGAAAAGCAGGCTGCCATCCGCGGCGGTGATGCGCACGGCCTGATCCAAATCATGGCCGCCTGCGGCAAAGACATCCCGCAGCTCCTTGAGGCCGTTGCGATTGTAGAAAACGGCATACTCACCGAGATCGTCGAGCACCACCGCCTTGGCGATGCTGCTGAGATTTCGCCGCACGGCCCAGCCTGCCACCGTGATGCACAGCGCGGTGCTGCACACCATCAGCACTGACAGCAGCAGCCCCAGCCGCCAAGTGGACGGCATGCGTTCAGGGAAGAGCTTGGATAACATAACCTTTGCCCCGGACGGTTTGCAGGTGGGACACAGCGCCCGGCGCATCGATCTTGCGCCGCAAGCGGCAGATCATCGCATCGACGACATTCGTGCCAGGATCAAACTGGATGTCCCAGACCTTTTCGAGCAGGAATTTTTTCGTGAGGATGCGCCCTTCATTCGCCAGCATGACCTCCAGCAGCGTCCACTCGCGGGGTTGCAGCTCCACCGTTTCATCGCTGCTGCGCAGGCGGCGTTTGATCGGATCGAGCGTCCATTTTCCCAGCGTTCGGGTGGAAGGCGCTGGCGTGATGCCGCTGCGGCGTTGCAGCGCCTCCAGCCGCGCCATGAGCTCCTCCACGGCAAAAGGTTTCGTCACATAATCATCGCCACCAGCCTTTAGGCCGCGCACGCGATCGGTCACATTGTCGCGAGCGGTGAGAAACAGCACCGGCAGGCCAAAACCCCGCGCCCGCATCTGCTCCACCACGGTGAATCCATCCATGTCCGGCAGACCCACATCCAGGATCACCGCATCAAAAGCCTCCTGTGACAGCGCGATGAGCGCCGCGCCTCCCTTCTCACGCCACGTCGCCGTATGCCCCGCCTCGCTCAGCCAAAGCGATGTCTGGCGGGCAAGTTCGGTGTCATCTTCGACGAGGAGGAGGTGCATGCGGACGAATGGAGCCACGCTGGCGCAAAAGGCCATGGGATTCATTCTCCATTACCAAACGATAACGTGCTCAGGCAGGCAGCATGGGAAATGAGTCGGGCGTTATGAAAATCTTCACGCGTCTCTTCCCCGCCCTGCTGCTGCTCACCGCTGCCCAGGCCGAAAATGCCCTCACCAGCAGCGACCTCGTCAGTGAGGCGTTGAACAAAAATCCCGAAGTCCGCTTCTTTGAGGCCGAAATCGACGCCGCACGCGGCGGACGCGATTCAGCGGGCAAACTGGCCAATCCCGAATTGAGCACCGAATTCGGCGGCATGAGCCTCGCTCAGGCCAAAGAGGGCCTCGTGTGGCGGGCGAGCATTTTGCAGGTCTTTGACTTCCCCGGTCGCATGTCGCTGCGCAAAGCCATCGCCGATCGCGACATCGAACTCGCTCAACTCGGCCTCCAGCAGTTCAAATCGCAGCTCGCCAATGAAGTGCGTGCCCGCGCGGGTGATGTGCTGCTCCTTCAGCGCAAAGAAGCCGCCGCACGCTCCGTGCGTGAGCGGCTCGAATCCCTCGTCGAAGTGCTTGTGCAACGCGACACCGGCTCCGTGAGCGCCTTGCTCGAACGCCGCATTTTGGAGGCCACGCTGCTCAATAGCGACCGCATCCTCACCGATGCCTCCAAAGCCTCACGCGAGGCCGCCGCAGCGCTGAATGTGCTTTGCGGACGCGGCCCCGACCAGTCCTTGAAGCTCGCCGGAGCCGTCACTTCCTTTCCCGATGTGCCGCAGCTTGCCGCGCTGAAACAACAGGCTGCCCGCACGAACTTCGATCTCCAGCAAAAGCGTCTCAACGTCGCCAAACAAGGCCTGAAGGTCGATCTCACCAAATCCGAACGCTGGGGCGACATCACTTTTGGCCCCTACATGGCCGGCCAGCACGCCGGAGGCACGCAGATCGAAGGCGGCTTCGTCGTTTCCATCCCGCTGCCACTTTGGAACAAAAACAAAGGCAACATCGACGCCGAACAAGCTCGCACCCAACAGGCCGAGGCGCTCCTCGGAGCCACGCTGCGCGATCTCGAGCGCGATCTCTCCGTCGCCCGCTCCGCCTACCTCGCCGAGCTCGATGCACTCTCCCGCTGGCGTCCCGAAAGCGAAAAACAGTTCGCCGATGCCGCCGCGGAAGCTGACCGCCACTACCGCCTCGGTGCCGTGCCCGCCGCGACCTATGTGGAAATGCAACGCGGCTATCTCGATGCCATGGACAGCCTCATCGAGTCCCGCCGCAACGCCTGGAAACACCGCATGGAAATCGAGCGCCTCACCGGCGGCACCCTCACCGGCGAATCCGTCACTCCGAAACTCACCGAGCGCTGAGCCATGATCAACGCCATTCTCGACTTCTCGCTGCGCAATCGATTCCTCGTCATCATGGGGTCGCTGTTGCTGCTTGGTGCAGGTATTTTCTCCGCCATGCACCTGCCGGTGGATGCGGTGCCGGACATCACAAACACGCAGGTGCAGATCAACACTGCGGTGGCGGGCCTCGCGCCGGAGGAGACGGAAAAACTCGTCACCTATCCGCTGGAGCTCGCTCTCGCGGGCATTCAGGGCGTGGAGGAGTTTCGCTCGCTGACGAAGTCGGGACTCTCGCAGGTCACGCTCGTGTTTCGCGATGGTTTTGACATCTTCCGCGCTCGTCAGCTCGTCAGCGAGCGTCTGGTGCAGGTGGAACTGCCAGCGGGCATGACGCCGCAGATGTCGCCCATCAGCACGGGCCTCGGCGAGATCTTGTATTACACGCTCGATTACAAAAAAGAGGCCCCAGAGCGCAAACAATCGCGTGAGCGCCAGCTCATGGATCTGCGGGATGCGCACGACTACATCGTGAAGCCGTTTTTGCGCACCGTGCCCGGTGTGGCGGAGGTGAATAGCAGCGGCGGATATGAACGCCAGCTCGTCATCCTGCCGAAACCGGAATCACTGGCGAATGCAGGCATGACCTTTGGCGAGCTGGCGGAGATCATCGGTCAAAACGTGGACAATGCCGGTGGCGGCGTCATCGAGCGTGGCGATGACCGCGTGCTCATCCGTGGCGTGAGCAAGGTGGCCAGCGCAGAAGACATCGCGAACCTGCCGGTGAAGTTCGCGGCAGGCATCGAGCCCTTGCGAGTCAAAGACCTCGCCGAGGTAGGCATCGGTAGCAATGTGCGCACGGGCTGTGCGGTCGAAAATGGCGAGGAAGCGGTGCTGGGCACGGTGATGATGCTCGTCGGCGAAAACAGCCGCATCATCAGCAAACGCGTGGAGGCGAAACTCGACGAGTTGCAGGCCAAACTGCCCGCTGGACTCGAAATCCGCATTCAATACGCCCGCAGCGAGGTCGTGGACCGCACCATCGACACCGTGAAGCACAATCTCTTTGAAGGAGCCATCCTCGTCGTCGCGGTGCTGCTGCTTTTGCTCGGTAACTGGCGTGCCGCGCTCATCGTGGCGCTCGCCATTCCGCTTTCCTTCCTCTTTGCGCTCATCGGCATGACCTTTGGCGGTGTGTCAGGAAACCTCATGTCACTCGGCGCGGTCGATTTCGGCCTCATCATTGATGGGGCGGTCGTCATGGTCGAAAACATCGTCCGCGTGCTCGGTGAGAAGCAGCATGAGCTGGGTCGCAAACTCTCCGCGAAGGAACGCCTCCAGGCCGTGCATGAGGCGGGCGAGCAAGTCGGCAGCCCGATGTTCTTCGGCGTGCTCATCATCACGCTCGTCTATCTGCCGATCCTCGCCCTCACCGGCATCGAGGGAAAAATGTTCCACCCCATGGCGATCACCGTCATGCTGGCGCTCGGCGGTGCTTTGGTGCTCGCTTTGACTTTGATGCCTGCGCTGTGCTCGCTGCTGCTCGGCGGCAACATCAGCGAAAAGGACAATTTCCTCATGCGCTGGGCCAAAGCAGCCTACGAGCCGCTGCTGGGTCTCGCGTGGAAACTGCGCTGGGGCGTCGTCGCAGGCGTTGCAGCACTGCTGATCGGCACGGTGGCGATTTTCATGAGCTTGAAGCAGGAATTCGTGCCCACGCTGAATGAAGGCTCCTGGACTGCGATGGTGTACATGCCTGCCAACACCAGCCTCAAAACGTCTTTGGCCCGCTGCGTCAAAACACAGCAGTATTTAATCAACAAAGTGCCGGAAGTGACCCGCACCTTTGCCCGCATCGGCACCAGCGAGGTCGCCACCGATCCCATGTCGCCCGGCGAATACGATCTCTACATTTTCTACAAGCCGCGTGATCAATGGCGCAAAGAAAACGGCGTGCCAGTGACCCGCGACCGCCTGGCTGAGCTCGTCCGCGCTGAACTCGCCCAAGAGGTGCCGGAGCAGGATTATGACTTCGCACAGCCCATCCAGATGCGATTCAACGAAATGCTCGAAGGCTCCCGCGCTGACCTCGCCGTGCGCATTTTCGGCGAAGACTACGACACGATGGAAAAGGTGGCCGAGCAGGTCAAAACGATCCTCGAAGGTCTCGAAGGCACGGACAACGCCGAGTTTGAAAGCCAGGGCCGCGTGCCCGTGCTCGAAATCCGCGTGGACCGTGCCGCGATGCTCAAATTCAACGTCGAAGCCTCTGAAGTGAATGCCGCCATCGCCACCGCCATGGCCGGACACACGGCGGGCACACTCATCGAGCACAATCGCCGCCGCGCCATCGTGGTGCGCTTGCCGGAGAACCTTCGCAACGATCCCGAAATCATGAAATCGCTGCCCGTGCGCACGCAAGATGGCAGCTTGATCACACTGGGCCGCCTTGCCGAGTTCGTCGAGGTGCCACAGGTGGATGCCATCGGCCGTGAGTCCGGTCATCGTCGCGTGGGTTTGAATGTCGATCTGGCGGGCGGCACCGATAGCGAAGCCTACGTCACCGCTGCGCGTGAAAAGATCAAAGCCATCCAGATCCCGGATGGCTACCGCGTCGAGTTCGGCGGCCAGTTTGAGCATCTGCAGGAGGCCCGTGCGCGGCTCATGGTCGTCGTGCCACTGGCGCTGATTCTCATCTTTGTGCTCATCCACAGCGCCTTCAAAAGCGTGATGCAGACGCTCATCATCTACACTGGCATCCCACTCGCCATCACTGGCGGCGTGGCGGCTCTTTGGATGCGGGATCTGCCTTTCAGCATCAGCGCCGCCATCGGCTTCATCGCCTTGTGTGGCGTGGCCGTGCTGAACGGCGTGGTGCTCATCAGTTGCTTCAACCAGCTCCGCAATGAAGGCCGCGATGCCGCTACCGCCGTGGGCGAAGGCAGCTTGCAGCGCCTGCGCCCCGTGTTGATGACGGCGCTCGTCGCCAGCCTCGGCTTCATCCCCATGGCCATCAGCGAAGGTGCCGGAGCCGAAGTCCAGCGCCCACTCGCCACCGTCGTCATCGGCGGGATCGTCAGCAGCACGTTTTTGACGCTCTTTTTGCTGCCGGTGCTCTACCGCTGGCTCATCGGCCGTCCCGCGAGGGCACGAGCACCTGAGGAAATCCATTCGCATCCTGAACCCCAACCCACCCACGCATGAAAACAAGGCTCACTTCCCTCATCCTCCTCCTGTTCATCAGCCAGTGCTTTGCTGGCACCTGGGTGCCTCTCCAAGTGGATATGAAAGGCACCCACGAGGCCCACAGCGGCACCAGCGCGGAGGAAAAACACCACCGCTGGCTCGAGATCAAAGTCAGCGGCACCGGCATCAAAGACAGCGCCAAACTCCGGCTGGAGTGGACCTTTTTTGCCGACGACCTAACCGAAAACAAGATCATCAAACAAGCCGATGGCACCGAGATGATCGACCTCTTGCCCGGCAAATCTGGCAGTGTGAAGACCAAGGAAGTGGTTTTTGACTACACCCGTCAGCACTCCGAGCGCATCCGCGGCGGACGCCGTCCCGTCTTCAAAAAGATCGACGCGACTGGCCACCGCTACCACGGCTGGATCGTGCGTGCTTTCATCGGCGATGAAAAGGTCGGCGAAGCCTCCAGCAGCCGAGACATCGCCAAACTGGCCGCCAAATAGGCGAAGGCCTAGCGTCCCCAAGTTACCCATACTCAGCCGCAGAGGGGATGGCAGGAAAGGGCATAACGCAGTAAAATTCAGGACTACCAAGCAACCATGACCTCCACGACCGCTCTCGGCGACTACCAACCCACCATCGACGGTGCTGCTTCGCACTACGATGACCTCGATCAATTTTACCGCGAGATCTGGGGCGAGCATGTACATGGGGCGAGCATGTACACCACGGCCTTTGGCTCACGGGCCAGGAGACCGACACCGAGGCGACGGAGAATCTCGTTAAATTGGCCGCCAAACTGGGCGGCACTGGCAAGGGCAGCGACGTGTGTGACATTGGTTGTGGCTATGGAGCGACGGCGAAGATCCTAGCCGAGCGTTACGGAGCTGATGTCACCGGCATGACGATTTCCAACACGCAGTGGCGCTACGCTCAAGAGCACAACGATGTGCCCGGCAAGACCACTTACCTCTTGCGGGATTGGTATCAGAACCAACTGCCGGACAATCGCTTCGATGTGGTGGAGACGGTGGAAAGTCTGGAGCACATGCCGGACCTTCCCACCTTCTTCCGCGAATGTTACCGTGTGATGAAGCCCGGCGGCCGCTTGGTGGCCCTGGCCTGGATGGGGTGCGAGAATCCCAGTGAGCTGTCGAAGCGCTTCCTGATCGACGCCATCACGCGTGAAGGCCAGATCGCCGGGGTGCGGCCGGAGAGCGAGTTTCGAGCCGCGACTTTGGCGGCGGGCTTCACGAACTACCAGTTTCATGATTACGCCCAGCAGGTGAAGAAAACCTGGCCGCTCTGTGCCTGGCGCACGGTGAAGGGTTTTTTCACGAAACCCCACTATCGCAGCTTCCTTTTCAGCGCGAAGAACCCCAATCGCATCTTCGCGCTCACGCTGTTCCGCATTTGGATAGCCTATGAACTCGGAGTGATGCATTATGGCGTGTTTAGTGCTGATAAACCCGCGAGTTGATCCAAACAAAAATTTAGCCTCAAACCTCATGATCACACGCCACTGTCTGCTAGCTCTGTTGCTCTTCTCCGCCATCGCGAGGGCAGAAACTTGGAACGGCAGCGCCAAGATCACCTTCGATGGCACTTCCACCCTGCATGACTGGGGTGGAAAGGTCAGCGCCGAGCCGTTCAAGGCGGATGTGACCATGAATGGCGACAAGCCGCAGCGTGTGGTTTCAACCGTCACCGTCAAAGCTGCCGGGATGGATACCGCCGAGGCGAAGCGCGATGAAAACATGCGCAAGGCCATGAAAATCACCGATCACCCGCTCATCACGGGCAAGATCGATGCGGATTTCAACCAGATCGCCGCCTCAGGCACACCGACGAAGCTGCCTCTGGCACTGACGCTCCTCGGCAAGCCGCAAAACATCACCGGCACCATCTCCAATTGGCAGCTCAAAGGCGACAAGGCCAGCTTTGACCTCGAATTCCCAGTCTCGATGAAGGCCAGTGGCATCAGCGTTCCTGCCGTTTTGCTTTTCATTCGAGTCGGCGACGACATCACCGTCCGCGCCCACGTCACCCTCACAAAACCATGAGTTCCTACCTTCACAAAATCGCCACGCGTGCACCACAGTGGGCCTACGAGCAGGCCTTCATCCGCGATCGGATGAAAGGCTGGACGAACGATCCCAAATCCAAACGTCTCATTCACGCCATCTACAACCGCAGCGGCATCGAGACGCGGCACAGCGTGCTGGGAGACTTCTCCAGCGAAGCGGAGGCTCATCTCTACCGCACGGATGCGGAGGGCAAAATCATCTCCCCCGGCACGGCCCAGCGGAATGCGGTGTATGCCCATGCTTCACGCGAATTGGCCGTCAAAGTGGCGCGGCAGGCGCTGGACGGTGAAGCCGGTTTTTTGCCGCAGGATGTGACGCACGTCGTTTTCGCCTCCTGCACCGGTTTTGCCAACCCGGGGCCTGATTACCACATCATCCGCGAGCTTGGACTTCGCGGCGATGTGCAGCGGTACACCTTGGGCTTCATGGGCTGTTATGCAGCCTTTCCGGCGCTACGCATGGCAGCGCAGTTCTGTGAGGCCAATGCCGAGGCGGTAGTGCTGGTGGTCTGCCTGGAGCTTTGCACGCTGCACATGCAGATCGACGACAAGCCGGACAACATCCTCGCGAATTCACTCTTCGCCGATGGTGCGGCGGCGGCTATCGTCAGCGCCCGTGAACCGATGAAAAACCGCCCAGCTTATGCGCTGCGTGGCTTTACCTCGGCGCTATTGCCCGCCGGTGAGGCCGAGATGGCTTGGGACATCGGCAATGAGGGCTTCAACATCGTTTTGTCCAGTTATGTGCCAGAGATCATCGGTGCCAATGTGCGCCATCTGGCGAACGACCTGCTCCAGAAGCATGACTTGAAGCTGGAGGACATTCAGGAATGGGCCGTGCATCCCGGCGGCCGCAGCATCCTCGATAAAGTGGAGCAAAGCCTGCAATTGAAGCCTGACGCACTCGCCTCCTCACGCAGTGTGCTGGCGGATTACGGCAACATGAGCAGCGCCACGGTGCTTTTCGTGCTCAAAGACCTGCTCGAAGAGGCCGAGACGGATCACGCACTCACCATGGCGATGGCCTTTGGCCCCGGACTCACCGTCGAGACCGCTGTGCTCGAGCGTGTGGGCTGTGCCACGACCGTGGCCCAAACCGAAAAAGTGGCCGCCCTCACATGAAAACGATCTACACCACCGCGCAGCGCTACACAGCGCTGATTTATGGACTCATCGGCTTTGCGCTGTTCGTGACGTCGGTGGTGGGGATGATGGTGTCGTTGTATCGCGGCCTGAGCACGGGTTTCGTGGCTTTGAGCGGTGCATCGGCTTGGGCGGTGAATGTGCTACTGCTCATGCAATTTGCGCTGGGGCATTCGTGGCTGCTTTCGGAGCGGGGGCGTCGTTTCATGACAAAGCTGGCTCCGCTGGGACTCGGTAAACCGCTTTCGACAACGATCTTTGCCGGACTGGCATCGATCCAACTCCTCCTGGTGTTTCTCCTGTGGTCGCCCTCGGCGGTGATGTGGGCGGCACCGGAAGGCTGGGCGCTGAATCTGCTCACGGCGGCCTACATCGGCTCCTGGCTGCTGCTGGGGAAGTCCATGAGTGATGCGGGACTGGAGATCCAAATGGGCTTTCTCGGCTGGCTCTCGGTTTGGACGAATCGTGAGCCGATGTACCGCCCCTTCACGCGTGGTGGCTTGTTCAAATGGGTGCGTCAACCGATCTATCTGAGCTTCACCCTAATCCTGTGGACCGCACCGGTTTGGACACCGGATCACCTGGTGCTCGCGGTGCTGTGGACGGTGTATTGCTACGTGGCACCTTTCATCAAAGAGAAGCGCTATCAGCAGTGGTATGGTGATGCTTTTGCTCGCTACCAGAAGCGTGTGCCGTACTGGAACCCGATGAAGCAAAGCATCATCCCGCATGTGCCTTCGGGCTCCGAGCATGAGGTCGCCATCGTCGGTGGTGGACCGGTGGGCCTGCTGCTGGCCTGCCTGCTCGGTCAGCGTGGGGTGCGAGTACTGGTGCTGGAGAAAAGCACGCAGCGAGAGGCCTGGTCACAGGCCATCGGCATCACGCCGCCGACTTTGCAGATCATGGCCCGGCTCGGTCTCGACGAGGCCATGGTGGCACGCGGCGTGCCGATCCGTGAATGCCATGTGCATGGTCAGAGTGGTCACGTCGGCACCGCCTCGTTTCGCAGCATCGAAGGGCGACATCGCTTCGTGCTTTCCCTGCCGCAGGCGATCACGATGGAGCTGCTGGAGGCACAGGCCGCTCGCTACCCGAGTGTGAAAATCAGGCGCGGCGTCGAAGTCACCGCCAAAAAGCAAGACGAGGCCGGAGTGACGCTAACTCTGGGCAGTGAGACGGTGCGTGCAGACTACCTAGTGGCCTGCGATGGCCATCGCAGCCGCATGCGTGACCTGCTGCGAGTGCGCACGAGCACGAAGAGCTACCGCTGCCACTTCATCATGGGAGACTTCGAGGGCAGCAGCGGCTTGGGCGATGACGCCCACCTCTATTTTACCCAAGACGGTGCCGTGGAGTCCTTTCCGCTGCCGGATGGTCGCAGGCGCTGGATCGTTCAGGCCGTGGAAGGCAACATCCCTCATCTGGTGAAGCAACGCACCGGCATCACGCTCGATCCAGCGGCGCAGATCGATCAGCATGCGTTCGCGCCGCGCAGGCTCGATTGTGAGCAAATCGTGGATGGCCGCGTGCTCCTCTGCGGTGATGCCGCGCATGTGATGAGCCCCATCGGCGGTCAGGGCATGAACACCGGCTTTGCCGATGCGGAATTCGCCGCCGAAGCCCTGCACGCCATTCTTCGCCGTGGCGAGGCGGCAGCACCGCTTCTGGCGGCGTATGACCGCATCCGCCGCCGTGCCGCCAGCGTGGCGGCCACCCGTGCCGCGATGGGCATGGGCCTCGGTGTTTGGACCGGAACATGGAAGTCCGCGCTGCGTGACTTCATCTTCCGCCGGTTCATTTTCCGTGGCCCCTTCGCCAAACACGTCGGCGCCTGGTTTGCTATGCAGAGCATACCGGCGGGAACGCTCGACAAAGTAGCCTGTCCTCGCACACGGCATCGGCTGGGCCTCGCTTGATCCAGCGATTGCCAAAGGCGTGTCCACCATTCAAAATTTGGCCCATGAGCACCTCCGAGACGGCTTCCATGATCGATGACTATGAACGCGACGGCGTGATCCGTGTGCGTGGCCTTTTCAGTCAGACCGAAGTGCTCGCTCTGCGCACCGAACTGGAGCGCTACATGCGTGAAGACCTCGCTGAAAAGCCTGCGGATGCCCGCACCCAGGAACCGGATGGCAAAACCGTGCGCAATCTGTGGCGCATCGAAGTTCATCATCCGGCCATCCTCCCCATGGTGGAGAAGCCGCAGATCGTGGCGCTGGTTTCCAAACTGGTGCATGGCGAGCCGCTGCTCGTCGGCGTGGAGACTTTTAACAAGCCCGCCCGCATTGGCTCCGGCGTGCCCTATCACCAGGACAACGCCTACTTCTGCCAATCACCGCCGGACATGCTCACCATCTGGATCGCCATGGATGCCGTGACCATGGCAAACGGTCCCGTCTATTATGTCCGAGGTTCCCACAAGCACGGCATGCTGCCGACGAAACCCTCCGGCGTGAAAGGAAACTCCATCGGTCTCGCCGAAGCGCCTGCGGTGCCGCTGGAGGAGCAGTTTTGCGGCCTGCTAGAGCCAGGAGATGCCCTCATTCATCAGTGTGAGACGATTCATCACTCCGCACCGAATCACAGCGACTTTCCACGTCTCGGCCTCCTCCTTGTCTATCGTGGCCAGCACACTCAAACCGACGCCGCGCTGAAAGCCGCTTACACCGCTGCCGTCACCGCCACGCCGCCCGCTTAGACCACTTCTCAAAAAGAATGTCTGAAATGACCGGCGAGCGCGGCGGCCTCAGTGGCAAGGAAAGAGCGAGGAGGCTATTGGAACCATAGCTGACGAGCGAATGACGCTGCCAATGAGGCTGCCCCGCCGCCGGGAATCGGACAGACTTTTTGAGAAGCGGTCTAAAGGAGTCGCGCACCTTGCTTCTTGCCATTCCAGCTTCGCCCGCGAGACTCTCGTGTGCGTTTTCCGCTCTCATTCGCCCTGCTGCTCCTCTCGATTCCCGCTGTGGGAGAGGTCGTCTCCTTGAAAAACGACGCCACGGCCAAGGCACTCAATGAATGGTTCGCTGCGGGCACCGCCGCAGGACTCTCCGCCATCACTTACGAGAACCGGGATGGCCTTCACTCCCGCCTGATGACGGAGCACTACCCGCAGCTTCAGGTGATGAAGGCCGTGGGGGATGACAAAGGGCCCGCGAAGGTCGTGCGCTCCATCCCGATCATCGGAAACTGCTCCATGGCTTCCAGCCCGGATCAGGTGGGCTGCCTGCCGCGCCTTTACATGACCGATCCGGCAGGTTCGGACTTCCTCGCGAAGCAGTACTTCCTGAACAACTTCTTCATCTACCCCGAGCACCTCGACCACGACAAAGGTGCCAACGGCATCGGCGGCTATGGCGATCTCCTTCCGCTGAATACGCCCACCCTTTTGATCTCTCAGGGTTCGTCGTCGAGCGATCAGCCCTTCCTCCAGGCCTTCATCTCTGCTGCCGCCGCGTTTTCACCTGCCACGCAAAAGCTCATCCTCGAGAAAAAACTCCTCGCGCCCACCCTTCAGGCCATCTTCCGCCGCTCGAACAAGATGGTCACGAGCGATGCCGACTACTTCACCGGCAAGGCGCATCCCGTCGTCTTCGATGCCAGCCAGATCGACGAGGCCAAAATGATCCGCCTCGCGCATGAGATGACGCCGGAGACCATCCCGCCCGTCGCCATCATCGAGATCAAAGAGGAGACCAAGCCCGAGCGAGGCAAGCAGTGGTTCGAGCCGCAGGGCATGCCAGCCCACACCAGCATCGCCACCACGCCGGTGAGCATCGGACGGATCTTCCGCGAAAACAGCGCTGAGCATGGCCTCATCGTCAGCCTCGATAAATCCTTCGCCGCCACACCGCGGAAGCTCGCCGCGAAATTCGCCGTGCTTCAGGGGGATCCACGCTTCGTGCGCATTGATCAGCAGCCTGGCACCACGCTCGCCCGCATCCGTGTGCGCTGGCAACCGCCCGTGCCAGGCGCACGCGGCATTCGCAGCCATCGCATCGATATTGCCGCCTTTGCCACCGATGGGAAAAGCATCAGCGCCCCTTCCATCATCAGCCTTTACATGCTGCCGAACGAAATGCGCTTCTATGACGAACAGGGCCGCGTGAGTGAAATCCACTACGAGACCGCCAATCCCGAGCCTGGCCTGCCTTACGAGGACCGCGACCTTCGCTGGACGCGTCTCATGAATGCCCTCACCGCGCCATCACGAGGTTCACTGCTCGCTCGCCTCACCGAACCGCTCTTCACTCCCGCCGAGCGTGAGGCCATTTTGAAGGCGCAAAAAGACCTTCAAAAGCGTCTCGAAGCCGCCGCCACCGTCGGACGCGATCCGAAACTCAAAACCGAGGCCGAAAAACTGCGCGGCGAAGCCCTCGATCAACTCGCGAAGCTGCTCGATCAGCCTCTTCCCGGTGAAAAGCCACGCACGCTGCGTGTGGCCTTGCTCATCGCCCTGGAAGTCATCGCCAGCGATCCTTTGCTCTTCATTCAAAACCAGGCCGAGATCCTCGATCTCGCCACGAAGTCCTCCAAGACCACCGCGCCGGCGGATCTTCGGGCCGAGCTGTACCGCCTCAGCCTGCTCGGCGTCCTGCATCAGGAAAGAGACGGCAGCCTGCGCACCTCTGTCTTCCCGAAAAAACTCACCATCGCCGATCGCCAGGCACTGCGAGGCCTGCACCTCACCGTGCTCAGCCAGGTGCTCCTGCCAGAGGTGCTGGAACGTTCACCCGCCACCGCTTGGGTGCCCCCGCGCCTCACCACGCGGAAGCCTTGGCGCGACATCATGCGCTACGATGACGCCACCGGCCAACTCACCGGCTGGACGCGCCACCACGATGCCCGCACCACCGCCTTCAACGCCGAAGGCCAGCTCATCCCGCCCGGCGAAAACACCAAGCCCATCCCCGTCACCTACCTCCTCGATCCTGATGGCAAGCTGACGTGGAAGGCGGATGGAAAATAACTTCAATCAGCTCTTAATCGGAATGGGCCGTCACAGATCAACAGCCATCGTTGTCTGGTTCGCTCTGGCCTTGCTGTTGTCTGTGGCCCTCTGCATGGCACCCAATCCCGTGTACGAGTACTGCACAACCACGGCAGTTGGCCTGCCGTTTCCGCATCGCATCGACTACTGTGAGTGTGATGGCATGGGCGGAGTAACTCATCAAAGACCCATGGCTTTCGTTTATAATTTTGCCATCGCCTTGGGCATCTCCTTTCCCATCATTTGGCTCATCAGAGGCAGGAAGAAGCGATAATGGCGCTCCGTTCACCGCACGTCATGCGCCTACTCCCCCTCCTCTTCGCCCTTTGCCCTTGGCTCCTCGCGTCTCTTCACGCCGCGCCGAACTTCGTCCTCATCAACATCGACGACCTCGGCTATGCCGACATCGGTCCGTTCGGTGGCAAAGTGCCCACGCCGCAGCTCGACCGCATGGCGAAGGAAGGCATGAAGCTCACCAGCCACTACGCCGCGCCCGTCTGCTCGCCTTCGCGGGCGGCGATGATGAGCGGCTGCTATCCGAAACGCGTGCTGCCCATCCCCGGCGTGCTGTTTCCCGCTGCCTCCGTCGGTTTGAATCCCAACACGACCACCGTGGCGGAGGTGCTGCGAGCCGCAGGCTATGCCACCGCCTGCATCGGCAAATGGCACCTCGGTGATCAGCCCGAGTTTCTCCCCACCACGCAGGGCTTTGAGCACTACTACGGCATCCCTTACTCGAACGACATGGGCCCGGCCTCCGAAGGCTCCAAGAGCAATCCCGACCAACCTCTCCCCAAGCAAAACGCCAAGGGCAAGGCCGGCAAAAAAGGCGATGCGGAACCTGAAACCGGCCTCAAAGGCAACGCACAGCCACCGCTGCCACTCGTCGAGGATCACAACGTCATCGAACGCGTCAAAGCCGCCGAGCAGCACACCTTCACGCGTCGCTACACCGAGCGGGCGGTGAAATACATCCGCGAGCATCAGAGGAAGCCCTTCTTTCTCTACCTGCCTCACAACGCCGTTCACTTCCCGCATTACCCGCACCCCGATTACATGGGCAAATCCGGGCTCAGCTTGCAAAAAGACTGGGCCATGGAGGTGGACTGGTCCGTCGGCCAGGTGCTCGACACGCTGCGTGAGTTGAAGCTCGATGCCAACACGCTCGTCATCTTCACCAGCGACAACGGCGGCCCCGTCAATCAAGGCGCGGACAACACCCCGCTGCGTGGCAGCAAAGGCAGCACGCTCGAAGGCGGCATCCGCGTATGCACGCTCGCCTGGTGGCCCGGCAGCGTGCCCGCCGCTTCGCAGACGAAAGCCATCACCGCGCACATGGACTGGCTCCCCACCTTTGGCAGCCTCGCCGGAAGCAAAAGCCTAGCTGAACTCAAACTCGATGGAAAAGACATCTCACCCGTTTTGCTCGGCAAAGACGCGGCACAAGGTCACGACGTCTTCCACTACTACCACGGCTTCAATCTCCAGGCCGTGCGCAGCGGCCCGTGGAAACTCCACCTTGCCAAAAACGAGCTCTACAACCTCGACGACGACCTCGGCGAAGCCAACAACCTCGCCGCCAACCATGCCGACATCGTCGCGCAGCTCCAAAAGCACGCCGAAACCATGCGTGCTGATCTTGGCGATCAAACCAAGGACGCTCCCGGCGTGCGTGAGCTGGGCCGTGTCGCCAATCCCCAGCCTCTCATCCACGCCGACGGCACCGTGCGTGATGGCTTCAACAAGATCGCCAAGACCCTCCCATGAAACACCTTCTTTTCCTCTTCCTGCTCACCGCCTCCGCCCTCGCCGCAGATGCACCGCTCCTCCAAGACGACTTCTCCGCGCCCCAACTCGATCAACGCCGCGCCATGCGTGGTGAATGGACGTTCGCCGATCACACCGCCACCTGCACGCAGGACGACGAGCTCTTCAAAAAGAACAAAGACCACGGCCCCATCCTCTTTTACGACCTCGCCCACACCGACGCGACTCTCCGCCTCGCTTTCAAACCCGATGCGGCCGTCAAAACCATCGTCTTCACCTGCAATGGAGCCGATGGCCATGTCTTCCGCCTCGTCCTCAGCGCCGCCGGAGCCTCCGTGCGAGCCTTCCCCACCGACAGCCCGGACCACAAATCCATCGCCCTCGCCACGGAGAAGACCGTGAAGCTCACGCCCGGCCAGTGGACCCCACTTTCCGTCACCCTCCACGGCAGCCAAGCCACCCTCAAGCTCGGCGACTTCACCCAAACCTACGACCATCCCTCCTTCGCCCGTGCCAAAACCAATTTCAGCCTCGGCTTCTCCTTCGGCACGCTGAGCGTGAAGGAGGTGGTGGCGGTGAAGTAATCGCTCTTGTCATTGTCTGGGCACTTCTTGAAGCTGAATTCGCACCGGACGGCAGTCGCGGGCATTGAGCGTGATTTCGAGAACACCTCCGCGATCCCATTCCGCATCCGGGCCTGGGCCGTCGAAGACCGTGTTACCAAGCGAAAAGGCCACGCTGCCACCAAGGTGATGCTCCAACGGCTGCAAGGCATGCGGCCCGCTACCGGCGACGAGATGAGCACCGGCCTGGAGGAGCTGAGCGGCGATCTCATGCTGCCTTGAAGAAGGTATCGTGCTGTGTTCGCGACCCCAGTGCGGCAAAACGATGACGTAATCAGCTCCCGAGGGCATTTCAGGCACGACGGCATCTTCTCGCGAATCATCGAAGGCCAGCACTGCGATGCGCTTGCCGCGAATTTCGAAGGTTTTGGCCTCTCGACCTATCGTGACAAGCTTTTGGGCTTCGAGCGCCAAACGAGTCGCCTCGCGGCCTTCGGGGCCGAGATCGAGGGCGTGGTTGTTTTCAAGGCTCAGGGCATCCAAACCGGCCTCACGCAGACGCGAGGCCGTCTTGGGCGGTGCGATGAGTTGGTGACGGCGCTGAGGCTTTGTGGTGCCGATGACGCATTCGAGGTTTCCGAGTGCGAGATCGGCTCGCTGCAAGATGGGCCGCACATGCCGCAACGGATCGTTTTCATCGGCGAGTCCGCGTCCGAGCATTAAATCCCCAGAGATGGCGATGCGGATCACGGCATCGGGTTCATGCAGCGTCATGAGCGAGGGATCTGGGCGTCCGGCTCGGAGTTTGGCAAAGGGCAGAATCTCTGGCGGGCCTTCGAGTTGATGCACGCAGAGGTCGGTGTCGTCGAGTTGGCCCAGCGGTGGGCGATCTTCCCAAATTGCGGCGAGGTGAGACCCAAAATGCAGCAGTGCGGGTTCCATGATCG
The DNA here is from genome assembly GCA_044370285.1 of Prosthecobacter sp. Taxonomy (GTDB): domain Bacteria; phylum Verrucomicrobiota; class Verrucomicrobiia; order Verrucomicrobiales; family Verrucomicrobiaceae; genus Prosthecobacter. The sequence continues at coordinate 2,395 of JBILVU010000023.1, read as the reverse complement.
TGCTGACGGGGCTGAGAAACGGTTTCACATCCGCCGGGCTTCCCCACGGCAGCAGCCAGCCGTTTTCACGCAGGCCTGCAGTGATGAAATTGGCGCAATCGGCACCGTGACAAGCTTCCGCGCTGTTGAGCGTGCCTCGCGTGAGAAGGCGGGAGTCGAACACATACGGCAGGCCAAACTGACGGCTCCAGGCTGCACGAATGCCATTCGTGCCCGGTTTGGCGACTCGCAGAATGGCAGACGGGGTGCGCTGGGCCTCGCCATCGCGGATGACCTCCGCGTAGATCTCAAACGTGCCGCAATCTTGTCCCCGCGTGATTTGCTCGAGTGAAATGCGGCCCATCGCCGGACCTTCGGCAAGGAGATGGCGCTTCTGCCACATCCAGCGAGGCGTGTTGACCGCGAAGCCGAGATTTGCCTCGCCGACGCGGTAGCTGGCATCCGCCGCTCGCAGCGCCCACCAGCGCACGCGAGCACCGAGGGGCTCGGGATCGAGTGCGATGGCCGTGTCCGGTTTGAAACCAAGGTCCCAGGTGCCGTTCGGTGATCTCAAATGGTCGGGAACATGAATGCGATGCGAAAACGGCTCCGGCTGATCCCAGAGCCCATGCAGCCGCAGCAGGCTTCGCAGTTCGGGGCCCGCCTTGGTGACATCGAGTGCGGGAAGTTGCTTTCCTTGGCGCTCCAGCAATCGCGCCATGAGGGACTTGTCCGGACCGGTGCGTGCCAGAGGATCGAAGTGGACCGTGGCATTCGGAATCCTCCACGCGGCATCGAGCGCCAGTGTGGCGAGCCGTTCCGCCTGCGCGGCATCCTTTTGGTAGGGCGATGAGATGGCAAAGCTGAGGCTGCGTAGCGACCGCAGCCGCGTCAGCACGTCCATGATGCGCTCCAGCTCGCTCTCCGGCTCATTGACGAAGTAATCGAGGTCCACGCTGGCGACGACGAGCCGCGATTCCGGCCATGTTTTGGCTTCACGCTCGAAGTTCGAGAAGTCCATCACCCGGTAGCGGGTGGCCAGAGGTCCTGCTTCGCGAGGCAGAGCCTCCTGGTGAGCATCGAGATACTCACGAGCATCCGTTTCGAGCTCAGCGCGTCGTTTTTTATCGAGTCGTGCGGCGGGAATCCAGATCACCTCGGAGATCGGGGAGGGCATCAGCGGCTCGATCCAGTTGAAGCACTGGATGCGCCCAGTCTTTCGCCATTCGGCCAGCATCTCCGCCCGCTTTTGAAGCGTGGGGCCTCGCCGGATGGCGCTGCGGATGTCATCCGATTCCGCGATGCCGTTCGCATCGCAATGGGCATCGATGAGCACCAGCGTGTGAGGCTCCTTCAGCGGCAGTGTCTCGACGAGATGGTAAAAAGTGCCTGCGTGCGACTCCTCAACATGCACGGGCAGCGTTTGCGCGAGGGCGCTAGCGGGAGCGAGGCCCAGCAGGAAGCACCGCAGAGTTTGGAACGCCGCAGAGAGGCTGGTTCTCAAGCTCCAGGCACTCGTTGAGTTCATCGCGAGGGCTGAATCTTGGGTGTTTTGTCGAGAGGAACCAGGAGATCAATCTTGGAGATGGCGGTGTCCTTGTAGGTGGTGCCTGCGTGGATGGCAGCGATCTCGAATTTGATGGTTTTGACGGGCGCGGATGATTTCGGCAGATCGAACCAAAACAGCTCTTCTTCGAGATACTCATCAGGAACTTCGACCTGAAATGGTTTTTGGTCGTTGATGCTGACATTGAACTGGGCAGCGCGGTTGTTGGCGAAATACAGGGTGCGTGACTTGGTGTAGCCGTTTTGAATGCCAACGCGCCCTACTTTGGCCGACTTTTCGAGGGTGAGTGTCACGGATTCGCCAATGCCGTCACCATCTCGCCCTTCGACCCACGCGTTTCGTTCCCAGTCAGCCAGGTGTTCAGGAGGGTGCTCGGCTCCGTCAGCCTCCTTAAGATAGGAGGAGGCTGTGGCGGTGAATCCGGCGTGAACAAACCATTTTGCTCCTTTGAGGCCATCGTCCTTCCATTCGCCCCCCTCGGCCAGGTAGCCACCGTGAAAGCCGTGCTTTGCAGGGCTGGTTTTGATGATCAGATCATCCTCGAGAGTGGGTTCAAAGTCGGTAAACGACCATTTCCAGCAGCCCGGTTCAGCGGTGAAACGCTTGGGATGACTGAGTTGGACGCGATCCGCCTTCACCGTGGTGGCGTTGATGATCACGGTGCCTTGCTTGATAGGCCCCGCCCACAGTCCGGCGGCAGAAAACAGGTAGGCAAGCGATGGTGAGGATGCCGACGAGTCGTCTGAGACAAATGATCGCTGGATGTGATACGGATTCCGATAGGAGACACTCACCCGGCGCGTCTGACCTGCGGCGAAGGGAATCTTAACGGTGTGCCAGGAGATGAGG
>JBILVU010000221.1:0-6462 GCA_044370285.1 Prosthecobacter sp. | reverse complement strand
CTACAGCGAGCTGCTTTACGACGGTCGCGTGCACAAAAGCATCGTCGAATACCCCGGCATGCGTGAGCGCACCATCCTGCTGCACGGCTTTAGCAAAGCCTTCGCCATGACCGGCTGGCGTCTCGGCTATGCCTGCGCCCCTGCGCCGCTGCGTGAGGCCATGATGAAGATTCATCAATACTGCATGCTCTGCGCCCCGATCATGAGCCAGATGGCCGGCATCGAAGCGCTCAAGATGGGCTCGTCTGCCTATGAAGAGATGCGTCAAAGCTACGAACAGCGCCGCAATCTCATCGTCAGCCGCCTCAACGGCATGGGCCTGCACTGCTTCAATCCCGGTGGAGCCTTCTACGTCTTCCCGGACATCCGCAGCACCGGCCTCACCAGCAAAGAATTCGCCCTCGGCCTGCTCGAAAAGAAGAGCGTCGCCGTGGTCCCCGGCAGCGCCTTCAGCAGCGCCGGCGAAGGCTTTGTGCGCTGCTGCTACGCGACTGCTCCTGAGCTCATCGCGAAGGCGATGGATCTCATGGAGGAGTTTGTGAACGAGGTGCGGGCTAGTTAACAGAGCAGGTTCGTAGTTCGGCCTTCAGGCCGTGGTCGGACGCTCCTGAACGGGCTGAAGCCCGAACTACAAACAGCGTCACCACTTGTTCGCCTGGATCACATCCTTCTCGCCTTGGAGGTAGTTCACGAGGTTCAGCGTGGCTCGCATGGCCTGGCGGGGCACGCTTTCGTAGGTGCGGGAGCCGATGTGGGGCGTGATGAGGGCTTTGGGATGCTTCAGAAGCGGGTGAGAAGGCGGCGGTGGCTCTTCGTCGAGCACGTCCGTGGCGTAACCACCGATGGTGCCGGCATCGAGTCCGGCGATCATATCGGCCATGTGGACGAGCTCGGCACGCGAGGTGTTGATGACGAGCAGCTCGGGCTTGGTGAGCTTCAGGCGCTCGGCATTGACGAGGTGGCGCGTGCTCTCGCTGAGGTTCGCATGCAGGCTGAGCACGTCGAGGTGCGGCAGCATGGTCTCGATCTTCTCATGGCGCTGGATGCCGTGCTCGGTGGCAAAGGCTTCTGGCCAGTAGGGGTCGAGGCCGTGGACTTTCATCCCAAAGGCGAGCGCCCGTTTGGCGACTTCCTGGCCGATGCGACCGAGGCCGACGATGCCGATGGTCTTGTTCCAGATTTCGTGGCCGGTGACACGCTTCCACTGGCCGTTGCGCACGGCATTGGCGGAATCGACGAGATTTCGCACGAGGGCGAGCAGGAGGCAGAAGGTATGCTCGGCCACGGTGGTGTGGTTCACACCGGGGGTGAAGAGCACGGGGAGCTTCTTTTCCGTGCAGGCGGCCACGTCGATCTTATCGAGGCCGATGCCGTATTTCGAGATCACGTGGAGGCGGGGCAGGGATTTGTCCAAAACAGCGCGGGTGATCTCGTCATCGCCGCAGAGGAAGGCGTCAAACTCGCCTGCCAGCTCCAGCATGCGGCTTTCTGGCAGCGGGCCGCGTTCGCGGTGGATTTCAAAGCCCTGCGCCGCGAGCAGCGCATGGTGATCGCCGGGGGTGTCTTGATAGCTCGTGGTGGTCAGCAGGATACGCATTGGCAAAGGGAGGATTTGGGGTTAGGGCGGCGAGCATGGGACAAGACGAAATCGAGCGCAACATGGGCGTGCAGCCTTTGGACGGGATCATGGCGGAGCACGCCCTGGGAAATCATGACCTCGTGGCGGCCAGCCAGGAGCCGATGACGCACAAGGCCGTGCAGCGTGCCCGCAAGGGCCGCCGCCTCACCAAGCACATGCAGCAGCGCATGGTGACGGCCCTCACCCAGGCGGTGACGCTCCAAGGCAAGACCCTGGAGCAGCCGTGGGCGGTGAGTGATCTCTTCACTTACTGAGTCTCGTGGTAGAACAGATAGCTCGGCGTGCAAAGCGCCTGCTTGCCGCCGCGTTTGCCTCCCGCTAGCCTTTTCACCTCACCATGCCCGACACCATCGCCGAACGCCGTTTTGTCACCGCCGCTGAAAAAGTGGACTTTCTCTCGCCCTGGACCCTCGAAGAGTGGCTCTGCAGGCCTGACATCGTGAACAACGAGCACATCATGATGGTGCGGGCGAACATGGAGCCGGGTCGCAGCCATCCTTTCCACTCGCACCCCACCCGCGAGGAGCTCATCTACATCATCTCCGGCAAGGCGGAGCAGTGGGTGGGCCAGCAAAAGAAGCTCCTCGGCCCCGGCGATATGGCCTTCATCCCGATGGGCGAAATCCACGGCACCTGGAATGTGGGGGATGAGATGCTCGTCTTCCTCGCCATCCTCTCTCCCGCGAAAGCGGACGAGCCCGGCCTCGTCGATCACAGCGAGGAAGAGCCGTGGAAATCCCTTCGCGCCGCCTAGCCTTGGCGGCAAAGATAAGCCTCTCACCCGATTCATCTCCATGACGACCCGCCGCTCTTTCTTTGCCACCGCCGGTGCCGCTTCTCTCAGTGGCTGCGAATTGCTCCGCTCAAAAGCAGGCGGTGATCATATCGACGCGCATGTGCATGTGTGGACGCCTGAGGTGGAAAAATATCCCCTCGCTCGCGGTTACGCGGTGAGTGACATGCGCCCGCCGAGCTTCACGCCGGAGCAGCTCTTCGTCCACTGCCGCCCCGAGGGCGTGCGGCGCATCGTGCTCATCCAGATGAGTTACTATCAGCAGGACAATCGCTACATGCTCGATGTGATGAAGGCGCATCCGGGCATATTCAGCGGCGTGGCCATCGTGGATGAGCAGGCACCCGATGTGGCTGCGACCATGGCCAAGCTGGTGAAGCAGGGCGTGCGTGGCTTTCGCATCTCCGCCGGAGCGCAGAAGAATCTCTCGGCGTGGCTTGGTAGCTCAGGCATGGCCACGCTTTGGAAAACGGCGGCGGAGCTGAATGCCAGCGTGTGCCCGCTGATCAATCCCGACACGCTTCCGCTGATCGATAAGATGTGTGAGTGGTATCCTGATACGAGCGTGGTGATCGATCACTTCGCCCGTCTGGGCATGGCAGGGCCACCAAAGGAAGCCGATGTGGCCGCTTTGCTACGCTTGGCGCTGCACAGCCGCACGCATGTGAAGGCGAGTGCGTTTTATGCGCTGGGAGCAAAAAAAGCGCCTTACCTCGACATGGGGCCGCTGATCCGCCGCGTGCGAGATGCGTTTGGGCCGCAGCGGGTGATGTGGGCCAGCGATTGCCCTTTCCAGGTCGATCCGGGGCACAACTACCACGATTCCATCGCACTGATCCGGGATCGCCTCGCCTTCCTGAGTGCCTCGGACAAGGCCTGGATGCTTCGCGGCACGGCGGAGAAGGTTTTCTTCTCTTGAGACGGCTTTTTGAGCTTCGCGAGGCATGCCGTGCCTTGACCCCGTGAGGCATCGCGGCACTCTGGTGAGTGCTCAGACACCTCCTCAAATCCAAGCTCCACCGCGCCTGCATCACCGATGCCAACATCGACTACGAGGGCAGCATCACCATCCCTCTCGATCTGATGGAGAGTGCTGATCTGTGGGACGGAGAAAAGGTGCTCGTCACCTCCATCACGGGCGGTCAGCGCCTCGAAACCTACGTCATCCCCGGCCCGCGTGGCTCCGGCCAGATCGTCATCAATGGGGCCGCCGCGCATCTCATTAATACCGGCCATCGCGTCACCATCATGGCCTGGGGAGTTTCCGAAACGCCCGTCACGCCGAAGCGGCTGCTCTTGAATGAGAAAAACGAGATCGTGAATCGGACGGTGAAGTGAGCTTTTGAAGCGCCTCACTTTGCAGGCCAGCGCGGATAGCCGCTGATGTGGACGTTATCTCCCATCGGCATGACTTTGGTGTGATCCAGCTCCACGGAGGAGGGAAGGGCAGTGCCAGCGAGGGAAGGTCGGCCGCCACCGCAGAGCAGGGGAGCGATGTACCAGTGAACCTCATCGACGAGTTGTTCGCGGAAGGCATGGCCTAAAATGATGCCGCCGCCCTCGATGAGCACGGTGACGACGCCGCGTTCGCTGAGCTGGAGCAGCACATCCCGCAGTTCGATGCCCTGCATGACCAGCGTGCGTTCCTTGTAGGCATCGGTCAGCAGGTGGCTGTCTGCTGGAATGTCCCCGCTGCGAGTGAGGATGACACGCCAAGGCTGTTCCTTGCCGGTGGCAGCGCAGCCATCACGGAGGGTGAGGCTCGGATTATCCTTCCGCACCGTCTCCGCACCCACGATGATGGCATCTGTCCGCAGGCGCAGGCGGCGGCCATGGATGCGGGCGGCATTGCTGGTGAGCCACTGGCTTTCACCTGCGGGACGAGTGATGCGGCCGTCGAGGCTTTGCCCGGCCTTGGCAATGACATAGGGCAGGCCAGTGGTGATCCATTTGGTGAAGGGGCGGATCAGATCACGGCAATCTTCAAGGAGCGTGCCGGACTTCACACCGATGCCGGCGAGCACGAAAATGTCCCGCGCCCGCTGGTGATGCGCGGGATTGGGATCATCAGCTCCATAGACTACGCGGCGGATACCGGCGGCCTGGATGGCCTCCGTGCAGGGGCCGGTGCGGCCATGGGTGCAGCAGGGCTCCAGCGTGACGTAAATAGTGGAGCCGGGCAGCAGCTTGGGAAAATTCGTCTTTGCATCCTTGATGGCTTCCACCTCGGCATGTGGGCCGCCAGCTTTGGCATGATAGCCCTGCCCGATCACACGGTCCTGCGCCACGATCACGGCTCCGACGGGTGGATTTGGGCTGGTGAGGCCGATGCCACGTTTGGCTTGGTCGATAGCCATGTGCATCCAGCGGGCGTCGGGGTCGATTCGGTCGGAAAAAGCCATTGGGAGCGGGCTTTTTACTCAGGTTCAGGCCTTCCTGCCAATGAGATGATTGTATATTTACCGTCAAACTTGCCTCGGAGGATGCCAGCGGCGAGGTTTCCGATCTCCGCGTGATGAAACTCTCCGAAAAGGCCTCCCTCTACCGCGAACTGGCAAAGCTGGTGGGCGCCTCCTTTCACCTCGATCGCTCGCTGGAGCTGCTGCTCGGTCAGCAGCCTTCCCATGCCCGCCGGACGTGGCTGCTAGGCTTGCAGAAAGGTCTCGCCGCTGGTCAAAGCGTGGCGGAGGCGGTGCAGGAGCACAACGCGGCCTTTTCTGATGGTCTGGAGATCACGCTGATCTCCGCCGGTGAACGCAGCGGTAGGTTGGCGGATGGATTTGGACATCTGGCGCGGTATTTCGAGGCCTGGGAGCTGGGCCTTCGGCAGATGCGCTCCGCCATGCTGTATCCGCTGGTGCTCGCTCACTTCGCCGTCGCCTTGCCGGAGCTGCCCGCCATAGTCCTCGCGGACATGCAGGGAGGTGAGGATCAGCCCGTGCGCCGTCTGGTGCTCACGCTGCTGCTGCTTTGGCTCGTCATCCTGCTGCTCGTCATGGGCTGGCGTTGGCTTTCTCGTAAAGGCATCGAATCCGCCGAGGTGGAGACCTGGCTGTGGCGCATCCCGCTCATCGGCAGCGTGCGGCGGCATTGGGCGCTGGCTCGTTTTGCGCAGGTCTTTCACGCCTGCCTGCTCGCTGGCATGCGCATGACCGAATGCATGCGACTCTCCGGCGAGGCCGCCCATAGCGGCGTGCTGCGCCAAGCCGCCGAAGATGCCGCCAAAAAAATCGCCCAAGGAGAAATGATCGCCGGGGCGATGGCGGACGTGCACGGCTTTCCCATTTCCTTCGTCCACAGCATCGCCACCGCTGAAGAGGCCGGCACGCTCGACCGCGAGATGAATTCCTGGGCCGCCGCCGAGATGATCGAGGCGCAGGAATCCCTCCAAGTCGCCAGCTCCTGGTTGCCGAAGATTTTCTACGCCGGTGTGGTGCTCTATGTGGCCTACCGCATCCTCAGCATGGCCTTCGGCTACTACGGCGAAATCGGCAGACAGCTTGAAGCGCTGTGAGGCTGGCCTGCATTGCTGTGAAGAACCCTGGCATAGGTCCGTAGAATGTAGCCATGGAGAAGATGTACCCGTTGACCACGACAGCATGACACCTTTAGGAAGTCTTATTCTTGTTAGCGTCGAGGAAGCCGCTGCCTGATCGAATCTTCACCCAACCAACCTACCACCACCATGTCTCAAACAGTCGCCTTTGTCGGAGTCGGAAAAATGGGGGCCAACATGGCCCGTCGCCTCAAAGAGTGCGGATACAGTGTCACCGCCGTGCTCGATGTGAATGCTCCAGCCGCTGCGGAACTCGCCGCCGAGCTGGGCTGCAAAGCCTGCACGAAGCTCGCCGAGGTCACCGCTGCTGCCGATGTCATTTTCACCGTCATCACGAACGATGCCGCGATGCGTTCCATCTACTTCGGGACAGGGGATAACCTCCTCACCGGAGCCGCTGGCAAGATTTTCATCAACTGCGCCACGCTTTCCCCCGCCATGTTCCGCGAGGTGTATGACGCCGCCAAGAAAGCC
>JBILVU010000098.1:0-21707 GCA_044370285.1 Prosthecobacter sp. | reverse complement strand
GAACTCCTCATGCATCTTTTCGGTGCCTGGGGTCGTCGTCAGGCCGGTGATGTCACCCTTCAAGGAGAGGCGTTGAAAAACAACACGCCGCAGCAGAGCATCGAGCGTGGCATGGTGCTCGCCAGCGAGGACCGGCGTCGCTTCGGCCTCGTGCTGGAGCATGAAATCGGCTTCAACCTCTCGCTCTCCTCGCTGAAGAGCATTTGCAGCGCCGGTTTCATCCGTCGAAACGACGAGACGAAGCGCAATCAGGCCATCTTTGGCAGTTTGCGCATCAAAGCGACTGGCCTCGATGCCATTGCGGGCCGTCTCTCTGGCGGTAACCAGCAAAAGATCGTGCTCGGCAAGGCCCTGCTCACCGAACCGAGCATCATCCTGCTCGATGAACCCACGCGCGGCATCGACGTGGGCGCGAAACTCGAAATCTACGAGATCATCAACAAGCTCACCGCCGCCGGAAAAGCCGTCCTGCTCGTCTCCAGCGAGCTGCCGGAGCTCATCGGCATGAGCGATCGTATTCTCATGCTTCGTGAAGGCCGCATCGGCGGTGAATTCACCCGCGAGGAAGCCACGCAGGAAAAGCTGATGCATGCCGCGATGACGGTTTGAACACGAGGGGTGCGGGCAAGAGTGCCCGCATCACTTTCGATGGGCGCGGCAAAACTTCCGTGACACGCCATGTGGCGTTGACAGGGATTGCCCTACCTGTCAGAGCACGCCAGTCCGGGCCTCTGCCCGCTTTTGTTAACCTCACCCCATGAAAACCTCGCTCCTCCTGCTTCTCTCGTTGCTTGGCGCTTCGTCCGCGATTGCCGATCAAACCCTCACCTATCCTGCCAAGAATCCCCTCGTCAGCCTGGTGGCACCGGATGACTGGGAAGTGGACCAGAAGGAGGACGGTCGCCTGTTCATCATTTCGCCGGATGGCGGTGATGTGATCGTGGAACTCTCGCCGATGGAGGCCGAGATGGATGACACGGAAGGTGCGCTGAAAGAGGCGAAGAGCACGGTGGACCAGGACTTCAAGAAGCTGAAGTTGGAAGCCACCGGCCCGGTGGACAACAACGGACTCTCCATCATCATGTATGGCGGTGAAGGCGAAGACGACACGGGCCCTGCCCACATCAACATGGCGGTACTGAGGAATCCCGCAGGCAAGGCTCCAATCTTGTTCGCAATGATCGTCTCCAAAGAGGCGGCTGGCAAATACGGCGCGGCTTGTGGTGCGATCTTGGAATCCATCAGTGCCGCTTCGGCGAAGGGCGCGGGCAAGGCGATGGCTGCGGAAGGCAAGACGCAACTCTACGCGTATCCCAGCGAGGACGACGCGAAGTTCACGATGGAAGTGCCCGCAGCGTGGGCACTTGAGGCGGATGAGAAAGGGGCGTTCATCACGTCCGCGGACAAGAAGTTCACGCTGGAAGTGATCCCGGTTGACGTGGAGCACATCGAAGTCGCTATGGAAGACTTTACAAAGACGGTCAGCGCCAAGTTCGATGAAGTCACTTGGAACGAAGGCAAGGAGCCGCAAGTCAACATCGACGATGCGACGGGCACCACGCTGATCTCCAGCGAGGCCGTGGCCAAAGGCGGTGGCTTGGACCACAAGCTGGGCATCTATCAGTTCGCCAAGAAGGGCTGCGAGAAATTCTTCATTCTCAAGGCGTGGTCCCCTCTGGCTCTGGCGGACGGCCCGAATGGTGAGGCCGCTCTGAAGATGCTGATGTCCGTGAAGCTGAAGTAATCTATTTCTGATCCCACACGGGAGATGGCGTCCTCGCAGACGTCATCTCCCGTTTTTTTTGGCACTCAGCGGCGGTCTAGGCGGTTGAAAGAATCAATGAGCCCGCTTGAAGTGATCGGCGAGGATGTCGCGGCGGAAGACACCGTGGACGTGGTTGGCGTCGTTCTGGGCGTTGTCGTATGACCGCGTGATCACAGCAGCGGGCGGCACGGATCGATCACCTCGGCTCCGATAGCCGCATGGGCTTTGATGGCGATGTGCAGAGGCCCCGCCGTGGTGGCCTGGGTAAAGACACTCAGAACATGATCCGGCGGCAGGTCATGATGAGTAGCCGCGTCTCCCTGATGAATGGCATCCGGGCTGGCCTGCCGGGCCGCTTTGAGCGCCATCAGCATCGAGAGCACGAGTCCTGGCTTCGGATCGTTGTTCCATACGATGCCCCCATCCGCATCGAGGATGACGAGTTTGGCTTCCGGCGGCAGCCGAGTCAGCACCTGCTTCGCAAAGGCCGCCAGCCGCGTCTCCGGGCTTTCGATCACTGGAGCGGGAGCTTCCGGCACGGGTAGTGTATGACTGAGGATCCCCGCCTCCGCTGCCCGATGCCGGATGAGCTTCAACCGCTCGCGAATGCGGTCCAACGGAGGTGCCATCTCAGCTTCCGCCATCGGTGCAGGCTCCACCACCGGCTCAGGGAGTGCTTCGACCTGCTCTGTGATCGGTGGCAAGTCTGGAAACTCCTCCGCCGTGGGTGACGCTTCCGGCTTCACCGTCTCCTCATCCTCAAAAAAAGGCAATGGACCATCGTCCTCTTCTGGCAGCGTCTCCAGTTCGGGAGCTTCCATTTCGGCTTCGACCGGCATCGGTGCCTCCAAACGCCCCAGCAGCGCCTGAAGATGGGTTTCATCAATCCAGGAGACTCGCATGCTCATCGTGTTTCTCGCGTTGTTTGGCCAGTCCGGTGCGCTGTTCGAGCTCGGCGGCGATTTGATCAAAGATAAGCGCCTCAGGGGGCGGATTGCGTTTCGTCAGCGCCACCGGCACGCCGAGGGCGCTCGCATCCAGGAAGGAAGGAAGGCGCGGAATGCTCTGCTGAAACATCAAATGAGCTGGCAGCATTTCCCGCAGCTCACGAGCCACTCGGAGGCTCATCTCATGTTCACGCATCACCATCGTCAGCAGGATGCCTGCTACTTTCACGCCTGCGCCTTCCGCCCGGTAGCGGGCCAGCGTCTCCAGCATGTGCGGCACGCTGCGGATGGCCAGCGGCTCCGCCTGCTGCGGCAGCACCACATAGTCACAGGCCTTCACAATCGTCTCCGTCATGCCCATCAGCCCTGCCGCCGTATCAAACAGCACGCAATCCACGCCGCGCAGCTCCGCCGCCCGCAGCAGATCGGCAATGCGCCCTGGAGCCTCGTGCCCCATCGTCACCGCACTGGCACTCGCATCGGAAAGCCCGGCCGGCATCACCTCCAACTCCGGCAGCCGCGTCGTGATCACGAGGTGCGGCAGCTCCCCGCGATGCAGCAGAAACTCATAAAACCCCTCGCGACTCTTCGCGCTCTTCGCCAGCGACAGCCCCACCCCACCCTGCGGATCGGTATCCACCAGCAGCACCCGCCATCCCCGGCGGGCGAGCGAATAGGCGAGGTTGATGCAGAGCGTGGTTTTCCCCACGCCCCCTTTCTGACTGGCTGTTGAAATGGCGATCACGCCGCGAGACTAGAGCGTGATCGCCAACTGGCAATGCTGCGTGACGGAAGAATCATTTTCGCAGGTTGACGTCGTGCGAATGCATCCGCTAAAAGGTTATTATCCCTATGGCTTCCTCATCTCCCGCCTGCCTATCTCTGCTATTGCTGCTACCGCTGGCCTCTTGTGACAAGGCGGACAACCTCCGCGCCCAGCAGGCCACCCTGCAAACAAAACGAGCCGCTGTGATGGACCAGATGAAGCAAATCGACGCCCAACTCCGCACGCTAGGTCCGCATGGCATGGCTTCCGTCGGCCCGACTCAAAAGCAGGCTGATGAGATGCACTTGCAGGCCATCGCCCTGGAAAACACCGCCAAGGATGCCCTTCGTAAATGGGGAGCACTTGAAAAAACCACCTCATCTTTGCAAGCCCGCGCCGATGCCTGGAAGGCCAAGCACCTGAAATAACTCCCCTGTTCATTTTTACTCACCATGGACGCCCCCAAAGTCTGGACACCTCTCATCCTGCTCGCCATCCTTATCGGCGGCACCTTTCTTTATCGCCATCTCGATCTCGTGGACCGTGCGAATGAAGCCTACATCACCACACGAGATGCTCTTCACACAGCTGAGGAGTCACTCCGCGTCCGTCAGACGCAGTGGGACGGCATCAGCAAGGCCGTGGGCGAAGCCCGTGCGAAACTGGCGACTGCCACTGAAAAGCATGCCAAGGCCGCCACGACAAATGCCGAAGCGGATAAACTCCAACGTAAGGTGGAGAGCGAGCTGAACTACCTGATCAATTCCTTCGCTGGCTCGGTCGAGAAAGTGCGCAGCGACGCGCTAGGCACCAGACTCCCCTCCCTCGTGCTAACAGACGGGAAAACGCTCACGAATGCCCAGTTCAAGAAGATCGACGACAGTGGCATCTCCTTCATCCATGACGGCGGCTTTGGTACCGTGCCGGTCAACAACCTGCCAAACCATATCGTGGAGCAGTTCGACATCGGCCCGAGCTCCATCATCAACAAAGCACGCGAGATCAAGGCCGAGGCAGCCCGCACGCCCACCGCTGACAAAACCGAGGTCAAACCACCTCCCACAGCCGTCACTGCGATGCCTGAACCCACACCAGTTTCCGCGCCCCCAAAGGCAGGCAGTAGTGTGGATTTGGAAAAGCTAAAGAAGATCCAAATCAAAATGGCCACCGTGGAAGCTCAGATCAAAGCTGTGGCTGCCAATAAAGAGAACTGGGAGACGGCGGCCACTCGTGCAGCTGAGATGGCCCTGGAGGCCAACTACCGCGGCACACCTACTTCCAGGCACCGCGCCGACGAGGCGAATGCCCGCTTGCAGATCAATCTCTGCGTCCAACAGACCGCCCAACTCGAAGGCGAACTCGGTCGGCTCCGCGTCGAGGAATCAGCTTTGAAACGCACGATCAACTGATCACCACCCGCGCATCCAGCGCCAGCACGCCGGAGGGCGTGGCGAGGAGTGGGTTGATGTCGATCTCCATGAGGCGGGGATCGGCGGTGGCGAGGCGGGCGAAGTGGATGAGGACCTGCTCCAGTGCGGGGAAATCGACGGCGGGTGCTCCGCGGATGCCTTGGAGGACGCGGAAGATCTTCGTGCGGTGCATCCAGCGGCGGGCGAGGGCTTCGTTGAGAGGTGGAAGAGCTAAGGAGCGGTCTCGCAGCACCTCGACGAGGGTACCACCCGCTCCGAAAAGTAGCACAGGACCGAACTGCGGATCACGCGTCATGCCAAGAATGAGCTCCACGCCCTTCTCGCGAATCATCGGCTGCACGGTGACACCGGCGAAAGCGGCCGCGCCATGCTTTTGAGTGGCTCCTTGCTGAATCGCCAGCCAGGCGCTGCGCACGGCGGCGGCATCGCGGAGGTGAAGCTGCACGCCGCCGCAGTCGCTTTTGTGCGTGATGGTGGGCGAGAGCAGTTTCAGGACGACTGGGTAGCCGATGTCATCCGCTGCGTGAACGGCCTCGTTTTCGCTCAAAGCCTCGCGAGTGGGCACAACTGGGATGCCAGCGGCTTGGAGGAGGTTTTTGGCCTGCACCTCGTTGAGGAGGCCGGAGGCTTTCGGCAGCTCGATGACAAGGTGATGGCCGTTTTCGGCTTTCAACGCGGCCTGGGTATCGCGGAGCCAATCGAGCCGTTCGCGGTGCTCATGCATGCGCACAAAGGCCTGCGCCGCTTCATCGGGGTAGTCGTAGGTGGGAAGGCGGGCGGCGTTGAGGATGGCGCGGCCTTCTTGCACGCTTTGAGCGCCCATCCAGCTCGCGAGAAGGGGCTTCGTGGAGGCTTTGGACAATGTCGCGACCTCGCGAGCAATCTCCGCCGGATGCGTCATGGCCTGCGGGGTGAGCACGGCGAGCACACCATCCACGTTTTCATCGCGAGCGACGATTTGCAGCGCCTTCGCGTAACGCACCGCATCGGCATCACCGAGCACATCGACGGGGTTTTGATGGCTCCACGAAGCGGGTAGGAAGTCGTTGAGGGCATTCAGCGTCTCTTTGGAAAGCTCGGCCAGCGATCCACCGCCGAGCACGACGGCATCCGTGGCGAGGGCACCGGGGCCGCCCGCGTTTGTGACAATGGCGAGACGAGGCCCGGCAGGTAGTGGCTGCTTGGAAAGCACCTCAGCCATATCGAAAAGCTCCTCGATGGTGTCCACGCGCAGCACGCCGTTTTGCCGCAGCGCGGCATCGAGCACATCATCGCTGCCCGTCATCGCCCCGGTGTGCGAGGCGGCAGCTCGCGAGGCCTCAGCCGTGCGGCCCACTTTGATCACGACGATGGGCTTGCGCTCCGCCACCTCACGAGCGGCCTCCAAAAAGCCCGCCGCATCGCTGCCGACGGATTCCACGTACATCACGATGCTTTCCGTATGCGGATCATTGCCGAAGTGACGAATGAGATCGCCCCAGCCGACCTCTGCCATCGCGCCGGTGGAGACGAAGGCACTGAAGCCCACGTTTTGCTCGTGACTCCAATCGAGGATGGCCGTGCATAGCGCTCCGCTCTGGCTCAAAAAGGCCACGCGTCCCGGTCGGGCCATTGAGGAGGCAAAGGTGGCATTCAGCCCTGCGTGCGGATTCATGAGGCCGAGGCAATTTGGGCCGATGAGACGCGTGCCATGCCGCTTGGCGGCGGCGATGACCTCCGCTTCGATCTTCGCACCTTCCTCACCGGTTTCTTTGAAGCCTGCGGAGATCACCACCACGGCCTTCACGCCGAGTTGCCCCGCTTCTTCGACCAACGAAGGCACTGTGACTCCGGGCGTCACGATTACCACAAGCTCCGGCACCTCGGGCAGCGCCGAGAGCGTGGGAAAAGCAGGTAGGTCGAGAACACGCTCACGCCTGGCATTCACCGGAAAGACGCGACCCGAAAAGGCACGCAGATTCTCCAACACCGCCCTGCCCACACTACCTTCCCGATCCGTGGCACCGACGAGGGCAAGGCTGTGAGGCTGGAAAAAGCATTCGAGTGACATGCGGCACGCTACGCGGCGATTCGGGGCGGTCATGCGCATCTTCCGCTTCGACAAGCGCCGCTCCTTCTTCAACATCTGCCGCACATTGAAGACCGAACGCACCAAGCCCGACCTCGCCGCCCGACTGCACGACGTGCCACACGCCCCCGGCGTGTATGTGATGCGGGATCGGCTGGACCGCGTGATCTATGTGGGCAAAGCCCGCGATCTGCGCAAACGCCTCTCGCACTACTTCCTCCCCTCCTCCGCCCGCAAGGCCGACCTCAAAACGCAAGCGCTCATCACCAGCATCTGGAGCTTTGACCTTCATGTCCTGCGCAGTGATACCGAAGCGCTGCTGCTGGAAGGCAAGCTCATCAAAGAATTCCGCCCGCGCTACAACATCAGCTTCCGCGATGACAAACGCTTCCTGCTCGTGCGGGTTCACTTCGGTGATGAATTCCCACGCATCGGCCTCACACGGCTGAAGAAGGATGATGGCGCGGAATACTTCGGCCCCTTTGCCCACTCCGGTGCTCTGCGCACGACGCTGAACTGGCTGAACCGCAAATTTGGCCTCCGCGTCTGCCGACCGCTGCGGCCCGATGAGGCGGATTACAAGCATTGCAGCAACGATATTATCAAAAACTGCTCTGCACCGTGCATCGGCCGCGTCTCACCGGAGGAGTATCGCCAGCGCATGCGCCATGCGTGCGAGTTCCTGCAAGGCAAGTCGAAGGACCTGCTCGCCGCCTTGGAGGAGGAGATGCAAAAAGCCGCTGCAAGGCTCGATTTTGAAAAGGCTGCGGAGCTTCGCGACATGCTCAACGACATGCGCCAGACCACTGCCCCGGCACGGCGCTTCGAGCGTGGCTCACGAGTCCGCGTGATGTCCACCATCGATCCGATGGCGGATGTGCGGGAGCTTCAGGACATCCTTCGTCTGGAGCGTCCGCCACTCGTCATGGAGTGCTTTGACATCGCCAACATCGGCACCGCCCACTGCGTGGCCAGCATGGTGCGCTTCAAAGACGGCGTGCCAGACAATGCGAACTACCGTCGCTACCGCATCCGCGCCGTCAGCGGCCAAAATGATTTCATCAGCATGGCGGAGGTCATTCGTCGGCGTTTTTCCCGCATCCTGCTGGAAGGCGCGAAGGCCGATCCTGATGCGGAATTCAATCAGGAGGCTCCCCGAGAAGCGATGATGCGACTGGCAGAACAGCAGAAGTCAGAAATCAGAGGTCAGAAATTCGTCTCGTTGCCGGATTTGGTGATCGTGGATGGTGGCAAAGGCCAACTCGGGATGGCGGTGAAGGAACTCCAGCAGCTCGGCCTGCATGACCTGCCGATCATCGGCCTCGCAAAGGAGCATGAGGAAGTTTATCGACCCGGCGAAAGTGATCCGGTCATCATTCCGCATGAACGCGGGGCTTTGAAACTGCTCCAGCGTATCCGCGATGAAGCGCATCGCTGGGCCAACGGCTACCACCAGCTGCTGCTGAACCGCCGCGTCGCCGAGAGCATTCTGGATGAATGCCCCGGCATCTCAAAGGCACGCAAAACGGCGCTCTTGAAGCATTTCGGCTCCGTTGCCCGACTGCGCAAAGCGTCAGCGGAACAGATCGCCGAGTTGCCCGGCATCAGTGCGGCCTTGGCGCAGGAGATTCATGCCTTTTTGATCTCGCGCTCGTGAGCTGCGCTCACTTGCTGGCGACGTAGTCCACGACGCAAACCTTATCGAGGATGGGCTTGAGCTTGGCGACGAAGGCCTGGTGCTCGGCATGCGGGAGATACACTTCAAGACCCGCCTTGTCGGCAAAGCCAACGAAGAAGCAGTGGGTGAAGCCATCGTTGAGGCCCTCTGGGCTCACGTTGGTGCCCCACTCGAAGGCTTTCACCGTGTCGATCTTGCCCGCGAGTTCCGCAAAGGCTTTCTCGATGCTCTGCACCTGCTCGGGCGTGGCGGAGTCTTTGAATTTGAAGAGAACGACGTGGCGGTAGGGGGCATCGGCGGCGGTGGCGAGGGTGCTCATGGTGAGAAAGAAGGCGGTGGTGAGAAGGAAGATGGTTTTCATGGAGACGCGGAGCATTGCGAGCATGGGCGGAGGCGTCAACGCTGGCCTTGCCGAGGCTCCGGCATGGGCAGCAGAATGATCATCGAGATCACCGCAAAGGCTCCAGCCAGCGTGGCGACCATGGTGTAAGAAAGCGTCTGCCGATAAACGAGTCCGCTGAGCGTGGTGGCGATGAGCAGTGACCACACATTGCAAAAGCCCAAGATGGCCTGGTAAGTGGAGCGGCGTTCCGGCGGGCAAAGCTCGGCGGTGAGCGTGAGATCGCCCACGCGGTCGAGGAAGAGGCCGAAGCCAAAGATGAAATACACCACGGTGAAGCCGATGAAACTCTGCGTGTGGCAGGACCACACACACACACCGATGCAGATTAGGCGTGAGACGACGAGCAGCACCTTTCCGCCACTGTGATAGCCCAGCCAGGCCGCTAGCAGGCTGCCGAGGATGGTGCCCACGTTTTGCAGCGAGACAAAACGTCCCACATCCGCCTCGACACTGCCGGTGACTTTCAGCGCATGCAGCGTGAGGAAGGACACCAGCATGAGGTAACCCATGCCGCTGAATCGGACGAGAATGAGCCGCAGGAGGTTTGGCTGCGCAGCGAGCATGCCGGGCAGCTCCTTGAGATAGGTCAGGTATGGCCGCGGATCTCGCGGAGGCATGTGAACCGGATGCTCGGACTCCTTCATCGGAAGCTGCGAGAGCCAGGAGAGGAACAAAAAACCAAACGCGATCAAATGCAGCACCGCGTAGCCGCGATGACCGGGGAACTGCGTGAGCACCTGATGAATCACCGCGCCTGCGCCCATGCCGATGACGGCCTGCATGATGTATCGCGACGCCCAGCCCGCCGCACGGATGCGCTTCTGCACCATGCGCGTGACCATTTCCATCCAGGCCACCACGCCCACCCCACCGATGAGGCCGCTCAGCACCGGTGTGAGCACCACCACCGGCAAAATCCAGCCCTCTAAGTGGTCCGCATACCACAGCACCAGACCGGCCACGAGATAGGGCAGCCTTTGCAGAAGGCCAAAGCCGAGCACCCAGCCTTTAAAATGCCTCATCTGCTCCACCTTCGGCGAGACAAACAACCCCGCGAAGGCAAACGTGGCCGCCAGCACTGCTGGCATGATCGAGATGATGAGCGAGCTGCCATGCAGAGACTCCACCATCTTCGGCATCACCGTCTCCGGCTGGAGAAAGGCCAGCCCGCCCATGTAGAGGCCGCCCTCCAGGCAGTGGCACACGAAATTCCGCCGCACATGCTGATCATGATGGGAGGTTGGTGCTGCGGACATGGTTAAAGGCGCGGAAAAGGGGCGAATCCTGCCCCAAGATGGCGGGAAGGAAAGCGATTCATCGGCCTCGCATCTTGCATGCAGGCAGGGATGCTGTTTCATCGCTTAGCCCCCTACCCTACCCCATGACCCTCTCCCCCAAACTCGCCAAGCTGCTCAACGAGCAGATCAACAACGAAATGTCCTCCAGCTATGTGTACCTCGCCATGTCCGCGTGGTTTGAGCAGACGCCCTACAGCGGCTTTGCGAGCTGGATGTTTAACCAAAGCCGCGAAGAGACCGCTCATGCGCTGAAGTTCTACCAATACCTCGTGGACCGCGATGCGAAGGTTGAGCTGCAACCCATCGCGAAACCCAAAGCGGCCTTCAAATCCCCGATCGATGTCTTCGAGCACAGCCTAAAGCAGGAGCAACTCGTCACCCAGCAGATCAACGAACTCTTCGAGGTCGCCGAGCAGGTCAAAGACCACGCTTCCAAGAACCTGCTCCTCTGGTTCCTCAATGAGCAGATGGAAGAGGAAAAGACCGTCCGCGACATGCTCGACCGCCTGAAATTCGCCGGAGACGACCGCGCCAGCCTCCTCGTCCTCGACCGCGAAGCCGGCCAGCGTCAAGCCGCGGCAGGTGGTGCGGATGAAGGCGCGGCAGCGTGATGATAAACAAACCTTCCTCGCATTTCTCGATATGAGGAAGGCAGCTCGAAAGCCTCAAGACGGCAGCGAAGCCAGACGCGTGTTCTTCGTGACGAGGGCCATCAAGGCCTCAACGAGACCACCATTGGCACCGCCGCCGTTCACGAGTACATCCGGCACCACGCGGAGATTCTTCTCGGCGATGATTTGGAAGAGTTGCATGAGGGCGTAAGTGTCCTGACCAACGGCCTGGATGCCGGCATAGTGGGACTCGGCTTTGGCCTGACCGGTGCTGCGAATGGCGTCGGCTTCACCGGCGGCGCGGAGGCGGGTGCTGGTGGCATCGCCTTCGCTCTTTTTGACGGCTGCGCTGGCTTGCAGCTCGGAGATGCGCACCCCTTGTTCGGCGCTAACGACTTGGTTTTGGATGTCGGCGAGAGAGGTTTGGCGAACGAGCTGCTGGCGCTGCATTTCGGCGGCTTCCTGCATTTCGTAGGTCTTGCGATGCTCCTCGGCGATCTTGCGATCGGTTTGAGTCTTCATGAGCGACTCGGGCGGTGTGATGTCGCCGATGAGGGTGTCGATGGCCTCCACGTCATATTCACGCAAGGCGGCGGCGATGTGCATCGCGGCCTCGTTTTGCCGCTCGGTGCGGGCGCTGAGGAAGTCGAGCACGGTGTAGGCCTGGGCGCTGTTGCGGAAGTAATTGCCGACGATGGGCTGCAAGGCGTGGTCGATGAGGTTTTGCACCGAACCGGCCCGCGAGATGACTTTCGGGGCTTCATTGGCTCCGATGTGGATGATCTGCGAAACGTCGAGATTGAAGGCGAAGCCATCGCGTGAGCGCACGGTGATGGAATTGAGCTTTTCATCAAACTGATGCGCCTCGGTGCGGTTGGCCCAGTTCAGCACGATGTTGGTGGTGGGCACGAGTTCGACACGCATGATGCGGGTGTTGATGGGATGCTTGCCAGGCAGCAAAGGCCGCACCCACACACCTTTGTGGCCCACCTCAACGAGGTCGCCGTGTTTGAAATCAGGTCCGCTGACGTCTTCATGCAAATGACCAACATAGCTGATGACGACGCCGACGTTGCCGATGGGGATTTCGACCATCTCGACCTGCTCGACGTGCGCGAACCACGGATTGAGGTTCCATTGACCGCTGAGCAAAATCTGCTCCTGCAAGCCACGGCGACCACCGGCACTGAGAAAGGACTGGGCGTCTTGGAAGTTGTTGTGCCCCGGCACGATGGGGCCTGCGATCTCGCCCTGCTCGATGCAGGCACCGTCGAGCGTGGTGACGATACCAACCTTGTCCGGTTCGATATTCAGCAAGCGCAGCGAAGCTGGTGAAATGCCGTGCTCATGGCAGTTCCGCGTCACCAGCACCTGAAACAGCGAGGGATTGATGCGATACGAGCCTGCGGTGATCACCGCGAGCTGGCGGCCCTTTTCGCCGCCGTTTTGGAGGAAGGCGCGGGCGTCTTGGAAGTGGTCACACTTCACCACTCGGCCCAAGATGCGCTGCGGAGGGATGGCGCTGCCGGTGCGAGCGACGACGAGCGCCAGCTCACCCTGTGGCACGACGACCATTGGTACGCGCTGGACGCTATATTGCCATTTCCAATAACCAAAGTGCAGGCCAGGAGGCAAGGTGTCCGCCTGATAGCCAGCTTCGCCATTCAGCGCGATGATTTCGCCCGGTGGCAAACTGCGCATGGCAAAGCGTTTGATGACAAGCCCAACCTGCTGCTCGCCGATGTGAACGACGCCGAAGACATTGATGAGAAGAATGAAGAAGAGGATGAGTGTGGCCCACCAGTAGGTGAGCATGAGATTGAAGAGAGTGTTCATGGATTTATGATTTGAGATTTGAGATTTGGATCGGTCAGATCAGTCCGATCTGACCGATGAGGAAGGAATGAGCCGGGGACACGGCCTACCGTGGACTCATTATTTGGTGATGAGATCGAGCCGATGGCACTGTGGGCAGTGCCAGGCGCTGACTTTGCGGGCTTCGCGTTTCACGCCGAAGATCCAGGTGTGGAGCTGGCGCAGGATGGTGATGTCCATCGGCGTGGGACTGACCCAGACGTTGTTATTGAGCAGGCAGCCGCGTGTCATCGGGCTGCCGCAGTCGCGGCAGGTGGCACGGGCACGGGATTCCACAGGACGGCTCAGCGGAGCCGTGCCGCAGGAAGCGGTGAGGTTCATGGATGTGTTGGTTTCTGTTCTGACAGGGAAACCATGGTCCCGATGCACTGGCACCGGGCAGAGGATTGCCCTTCCAAATCGGCCTGCGAGGTTAGCTGTCGGGCTGGTCCTTGGAAGTGGACTGGTGAGCGGTTACCCGCCTTCCTGCGCCCCGCCCTGCGTCTTTCGACTCAGGGAGTTTGGGTCCCCCGTGCCAGTGCTCAGGAAGGAGCACCGACTTCGGCTGCGGCGCTATTCACGCATGGCGCATGAGCTTTGTCAAAGCGCGCGATAGGCGATGAATGAACAGCGCGGCAATGTGGCGCTGAATTCATTTCATCTGGTTTTGAAACGTCCACGCCAGGATGCGGCTCTTCTTCTGCCCTTGAGCCATCTCGATGACTCGAACCTCCGCCGCATTCACCTTGTTCAGCGATTGCTGGAGCTTGGGCAGATGCTCGCTCTTGGAAACGAGCGTGGTGAACCATCCACAGACAGGCGCATAGTCCACACTCTCGCCAATCATGCGGCGAATGAATGCCAGCTCGCCGCCTTCGCACCACAACTCGTGAGATTTGCCACCGAAGTTCAATGCCTGCTTCTTCACGCCAAGGTGTTGCAGCTTCCGCTGACTGCCCGCAGCCGCTTCAGCAGCCGAAGCGTGAAAGGGCGGATTGCACATCGTGAGATCAAAATGCTCTCCCGGCTGGATGATGCCATGAAAGCAATGCGCGGAGGATGTTTGCAGACGGCACTCGATCAGGCCTGACACGGCTGGATTGGAGGAAACCACTTTCCCTGCCCAGCGATGAGCAATCTCATCCACCTCAGCAGCGACAAAGATCCAGCCGTATTCACAGGCTCCGAGCAGCGGATAGATGCAGTTTGCTCCGGCACCGATATCCAACACGCGAACCGAAGGCCCGCTCCGCATCGAAAGGAGATCCGCCAGATGATGCAGGTAATCGCTCCGTCCTGGAATCGGTGGGCAGAGATAGCCCGCTGGAATGTCCCAATGCTGCAAATCATAGGCCTGACGAAGCAGCGCTTGATTCAAGGCCTTCACCGCGAGCGGGTTCGCATAATCGATGGAATCGTCCCCATAGGCAATCGGCTTCACAAAGCCCTTCAACAATGGGCTGGCGGCGATCAAAGCCGGAAAATCATAGCCCTCGCGGAAACGATTCCGCGGATGCATGCCAGCCTTGCTAGACTCGTTCTTCATCGGCGACCTCCTCCCGGAGGTGTGCGGCCTTCACCGAAGTATTTCTCGCTCCGATAGCGCAGCCACACTCGCAGCACCTGCGGCACCTTGTCTCGCTCAGCGGGCGTGAGCGACTCATAAAGCTCCATGGCCTTCTCACGCTCGGCACGGCAGGCGGCGTTGTTATGAGCGTCCCAGCGACTGCGTGCCAGGCGAATGCGACGGCAGACCTCCTTGATCAAAGCGGCTCCGGCGAGCGGCTTGGCATCGGGTTTCTTCTTCGCAGGCATGATTCGGAATCAAACGCGGGCCGTGGCGCGATTCTCCAGGAACCAGCGATAGGTTTTTTCCACGCCCTCGCGGAAGTTCGTGCCCGCCTTCCAACCGAGATTCGAGAGGCGGCTCACATCGAGCAGGCGTCGCGGATTGCCATCGGGCTGGTTGGTATCCCAGCGGATCTCGCCGGTGTAGCCGATGATGCCACGGATGATCTCCGCCGCATCGCGAATGCTGATTTCGGCACCCGTGCCGATGTTCACGATGTCCATGCCGCTGTAGTGATCGAGCAGGAAGGCGCAGGCCTCCGCGAGGTCATCGACGAAAAGGAATTCCCGTGTCGGCTTGCCGCTGCCCCAAAGGGTGACCCAGGGTGCATTGGTCAGCTTCGCCTCATGAAAGCGGCGGATGAGCGATGGCAGCACATGGCTGTGCTCAGGATCGAAGTTATCGAAAGGCCCGTAAAGGTTCGCGGGCATGCCGCAGATGAAGTCTTTGCCATGCTGATGGCGGTAACCCTGGCAGAGCTTGATGCCGGCGATCTTCGCCACGCCATACGGCGCATTCGTTTCCTCCATCGGTCCTGTCATGAGGCTGTCCTCGCGGATCGGCATCTCGACGACTTTCGGGTAGATGCAGGTGCTGCCGAGAAAGAGCAGCTTCTTCACGTCAAAGCGATGCGAGGCGGAAAGCACCGCGTTCTGGATTTGGAGGTTATTGAGCAGGAAATCAACCGGGTGGGTGTAGCTGGCCTTGATGCCGCCCACCGTGGCGGCGGCGAGGATGACGTATTCGGGCCTCTCGGCGGCAAAAAAGGCATCCGTGGCCTGTGGGTCACGCAGATCCAGCTCCGCCTTTGTTCGGGTGATGATCTGCCACTCGGGTTTGCCCGAGTAGAGTTTCATCAGCGCACGACCGACGAGACCATTGTGACCAGAGATGAAGATTTTTTTGCCGTTGGATGACATCCCCGGCTGATAGCTGACGGCATGGCGATGTCTAGCGGTTCGTAGCCGGGGCATTCCTGCCCCGTGAGTTTGGGGCCAGGAATGGCCCCCTTACGCGAGTTGGCGCATCAGTTCGAGACACTCGCTCACCGGGCGAAGGCCTTGTGAAGGGGAGGGATGCGTCAAACAGGCCGCGGCGGTGCAAACGGCGAGCCGCAGACGCTCCGCGATGGGCCAATCTTCATGCGTGCCGTGCAAATAACCAGCCGCAAAGGCATCCCCTGCCCCGGTGGCACCGGCGATGAAACCCGGTGGCAGCTTCAACGAGGCCTGATGATGCACCGCACCGCTTTTCTCCGCCACGACAGCTCCCGCCTCGAAGTGAATGATGACCTCACGCCGCACGCCGCGCTCCAGCAGCTTCTTCGCGGCGGCCTGCATGCGGGGGATGTCCTGGTGTGCCGATTTGAGGTCCTCCTCCACCACCTTCCCGGCTTCGATTTCGTTCACGATCAAATAGTCTGTGAAGGGCAGTGAAGCCTCCGTGATGGCCCGGAAGTGCTCATGCTCCGCACTGACGAGATCCACACTCGTGAGCAAGCCCGCCGCCTGAGCCTTCTCCAGCACGCGGGAAGCCACCGAACGTCCATTTTCGAGCATTCGATCCATTTCGCTCAGCAGCATCAAATAGCCGAGGTGGAAGATTTTGGCCTGCGTGCGGCTAAAATCGAAGTGCGATGCACCGAGGATGGCATTCGCCCCGAGTTGATGAAAAAACGTGCGCCTTCCCGTGCCCTTCACCGTCATCGCATCCGTGTAACTCGTCGGCGCGGCCTCAGTTTGATGCAGTTGCGCCGCGTCGATGCCCGCGGCGGCACAGTCTCGCATGATCCAATCGCCGTTGGCATCCTTCCCCACGAGACCCGCTGCCTCCAGCGGATAGCTGACCTTCATCGCGGCCAGGTCTTTGAGCACATTGTAAGGTCCACCGCCATTCGACGAGGCCTCGCTCTGGATAAACGCCAGCATGTCCTGCTCCGGGTAGCCGTCGATGAGCTTGACGTGGTCGATGATGAAATTTCCTCCCGCGAGGATGCCGGTGCGAGTCATGGGTTGGTCAGTCCTTGATACGCTCGTAGTAGCCGGAATCCTCGCCGCCTGACGCGCCATTCACTGGAAAATGCTTCACGACATACTCGATCCGGTCCTCTGATACAAAGTGGCGGGTGCCTTCTGCTTTTCGAGGAACTGGCTTCGTGAGGTCATATTGCCAAATGTAGCTCTTCTTCGATGCATCCCATTTGGCCGAGTGCTCACGAACGGACGGCCATTCATGTTCTTCTGCCTCGACATAACATTTGGACTCCGAATCATAGGTGATGAGGATGAGATGGCTTTTCTCGGGACCTCCGCCTGGCATTCCCGTTGCAGGATTGAGACCTGGGTAGATGTCCTCCCTCCAAAGCGAAGCACCATCCGCCGACCAAAAGTAGCGAGCACTGGTTCCGAGTGCTTTGAAGCTCCCATCCTTCTCTTGATCAAACGCCCTCCACTTTCCAATGAAGGGCTCCAGTGCTTTCATTTCCGGCGTGGCAGGCCTTTCCGCAGGTGCCTGGCCCGGATGCTGAAGGCAAAAGGGGAATTCATAGGTCTCTCCCTTCTTCAATGCAGACAAAGCCTTGCCGAGGTCACTCGCGCCGAGACCGGCGATCTTCTCGAACAGTTTTTTCTGGTAGCCGCTCGTATGCAAAAGCTCGAGAGTGACCTCATCGCTCTTCACTTCGACTGAGATGACCTTGGCACGAAAAGCCGGGCACGAGGCTAGCTTTTCCACCGTGCCCGAGAAGGATGGTTCCGCCAGCGGTTGGGCGGCCTGTACGGAGGGCCGCATCTCAAAAAGAGGCGTGGGAACCATGGGATCGTCCTCTTCATTCCAGGGACCATGCACTCGGTCATAAAAGCCGCTGGTCGTGGAAAGGATCTGATCCTTCTGGTCTCGCGACGTGGTTTTCCAGTCGATGCGATCATCGCGAGTGAAGGTGGCGGTATTCACCCGCTTCAGGCCGCGATCATCCACCGGCAGGATGGTGGTAAAGGTGCGTGTCTTCTCATCCCAGGTGCTGCGCAGCGGCGGCAGACTGCCTTCCTCGAGACTGCCTGCCAGATAAACCTGCGTGCCACGATCATACTCCACGACGTTGATGTCCGGCAAGGCAGGCACCTCCTCACTGCCATCGCGAAAAGTGATCTCCCGCCAGATGCCGCTGCCATCCGGTCGGGTATGGCAGACCATCTCGATCTTGGCCTTGGGATTGCCCTCCATGCCGCCGCGCCATTCGCCGAGGTAGCGCTGAAGCACGGCGGTGGCTTCATTCTCCGGCTTGGCACGCTCCGCTCGTTTTTCCTTGGTGAGCAGCGCATCCTCCAGCACAGCGGGAAACTCCACGCCTCGACCTCGCGATAGAAACATGGCAATGCCACGCACATCCGGGTGCTCATCGAAGCGTCCTTGCAGATGATGAATCCGGCCACCAGCCTCCTGCACGATGATCGAGTAGTTGCTCTCGCTGATGCCTTGATCCAGCACGACAGCCCGAAATGGCTTGCTTCCGCTGAGCGAGGCCAGCGGCTGCCCCGGATGCATTCGGATGATATTGACCACGGGTTCGAGGCCGAGCGTGTCGATCACACAGTGAGGAAACAGGTAACGCCGCCCGACTTTAAGATGGGAGACAAACTTGGACTCCATGGTGGCTCCGGAGCTGGTCTGCGAGAACGTCATCTTACCTCCATAGCCACGAGACAGCTTCAGCGAAAAACTCTTCCCGTCCGAACTGATCTCCCTGACCTCCACGATGTGCGGCTCCTCCAGCAGCGGACTGAAGAGCCCTTGAGGCGGTGCGAAAGGCATCGGAAATGGAATGACTGGCGCTGGTGGATGGGTTTGTGCCAACACCCCGCACGAAGAGATCAGAAACGTGGAAATCCAAAAGCGTGAGATCAAGCAGCGGCAGGTCATTTGCCGCTTTTGTATCAAACAGGCCTGAAGATGAAAAGCACGAATCTCACCCCAGCCTCAGCGCATACCTTTCCCCTTGCCGCGTGAGTTTCACGATGGAGCCGTAGATGGCGCTGAGGTTGGCGCTGGTGAGGATGTCGTGCTTCGGGCCAGAGGCGAAGACGCGGCCGTCTTTGAGGAGGAGGCAGTGGGTGATGGCGGGGAGGATTTCCTCGACGTGGTGGGTGACCATGACGAGCGAAGGGCTCTTCGGCCGGGCGGCGAGGGTTTGCATCCACTGGAGGTAATGCTCGCGGGCGACGGGATCGAGACCGGCGCAGGGTTCGTCGAGGATGAGCACTTTAAATTTTGCCATCAAAGCACGGCAGATGAGCACTTTTTGCTTCTCGCCTTGGGAGAGAGGTCCCCAGAAGGCTTCGCGAAGGTAATCGCAGCCGACTTGCTTGAGCAGCTTCGCGGCCTCGCGGAAGACGGCGGGGCCGGGGAGGTCGATGAGGTTCAATTTGGCCTCGCGACCGCTGGCGATGACATCAAGCACGGGCTCGCCGCTTTCGAGGTAGGTGGTGAGTGTGTTCGTGACGAGACCGACGCGGCGGCGGACCTCCCGCCAGTCGTCATCGCCGAAGACGCTGTCGCCAATGCGCATGGTGCCATCGGTGGCGCTGTCGTAGCCGGTGATGAGATTGATGAGGGAGGTCTTGCCGCAGCCATTGGGGCCGAGGATGCACCAGTGCTGGCCGGGATCGACGCGCCAGGAGATGCCTTTGAGGATGGGACGACCACGACGAAAGGTGAGATCGGTGACTTCGAGAACGGGTGAAGACATGAGGGATGAATTTAGAGCCTAGAAAAGGGAATGGCCGACCACGGAATACACTGAATACACGGAAAAAGAAGGAAAGTGTCTGCTTCACCAGACTCATCCAAAAGATGAGAGAGCATGATAAGACCTGGGTCTGATCTTTCCGTGTATTCCGTGTTTTCCGTGGTTCCCCATTTATGGATTTAGAAGCCTTCGAGGACGATCTTGCCGCGTGATTGGCCGCTCTCGATGAGGGACTGGGCTTTTTTGAGGTTCTCGGCGCAGATTTTTCCAAAGTGATCGGCGAAGGTGGTGCGGATGACGCCGGCATCGACGAGGGCGGAGACTTCGTTGAGCAAATGATGCTGCGCGATCATGTCCGGCGTCTGAAACATGCTGCGGGTGAACATCAGCTCCCAGTGCAGGGCGATGCTCTTCTTCTTGAGCAGCTTCACGTCGATGCTGGGTGGATCGTCGATGAGGCAGAGGTGGCCTTGCGGCGCGAGAGACTCGACGATCTGTTCCCAGTGCTTGTCCGTCTGCGTGAGCGCCGCCACATGCGTAACCTGCGGAAGGCCGAGGCGCTTCAGCTCGGCGGAGAGCGGCTGGGAATGGTCGATGACATGATGAGCGCCGTTTTGCAGCGCCCAATCTCGTGACTCCGGCCTCGCCGCCGTGCCGATGACGGTCAGCGCGGTCAGTCGAGAGGCGAGCTGCGTCAAAATGGAGCCCACGCCACCGGCCGCGCCGATGATGAGAAGGCTCTGGCCTTGCGGGTGCTTGCCGGGAGCGATGCGGAGGCGCTCAAAGAGCATCTCCCAGGCGGTGATGCTCGTCAGCGGCAGGGCGGCGGCTTGAGCAAAACTGAGCGAACGTGGCTTTTTCCCCACGATGCGCTCATCGACGATATGCAGCTCCGAATTGCAGCCAGGCCGTGTCACATCGCCCGCATACCAAACTTCGTCGCCCGGCTTGAAGAGCGTGCAGTCAGGTCCGGTGGCCTTCACGACACCGGCGGCGTCCCAGCCAAGAATGGCCGTCTGCCCAGCCGGAGGCTGCGCACGCAGGCGCACCTTTCCATCCACCGGATTCACGGCGATGGCGCGAATCTCGACGAGCAGATCCCGCCCCGAGGGCACGGGATCAGGCGCGATGAAATCAAACAACGATTCCGCTTCGGTGAGCGGCAGGGATTGGCGATAGCCGACGGCTTTCATGCGTGGAGATACTGCGGGCCTCGAAGCCTGCAAGCACCCAAGTCATTTCTCCTCCAGCGGCACCGCCCCTTTGCACTCTGGGTAGCCTGTGCAGCCCCAGAACTGCGTGCCTGCTTTGGCCCCCTGGCGGGCGGTGCGTAGGGTCATGAGCTTTCCGCATTGGGGGCAGTGCGGGAAGTTTTGATCGGTCTGATCGGACCTATCGGACCGATCTTTGTTTCGGTGCGCGATGCGTGCGGCGGCGAGCTGCTCGGAGAAGCCGCCGGTTTCGATGAATTGCTGCTCCAGGGTGGAGAGCTGCTGGTCGAGGAGGTAGTTGGCTTGGTGAATGAGGCAGATGAGCGTGTTCGCGGCGATCACTGCGCTTTCGTTTTCCAGCCACGGCTCATACAGCGCATAGCGGGCACGATCACCGGCGTCTTCGGGATCGGTGATGGCGCTCACTTGCTGGCTCAAGGCACGCACTTGGGAGGCTTCGCGGCTGGTTTTGGGCCAGAGGGGCAGTTTGCGGTGTCGGAGGTAGTCTTGGTAATCGAGCAGCAGCTCTTCGAGGCTGCCACGGGCGACGTTAGTGAGTTCCATCTCCGATTTGGTGCTCACCGCACCGGCGTGATTGCCCTCCGCGATGTTTTGCCGGCCGCTGCGAGCTGCCTGCACCATCTGATCATGCGTGCGGCTGCGCCGGTCGATGAAGCGCTCGCAGAAGTGCCAGGTGCCGTCGTAGATGAGCGTGGCCGTCTGAAAGCTCCGCAGTTCCCTGTAGCCGCCACTGGGCCGGAGACGGCGGTGTTTGGGCGGCGGTGCATTCATGCGCCGCTTTTAGCGAAAGCGGCACTGAATGACAAGATCAGACTGATCGGTCGGATCGGACTGATCTGACCGATCTTTTATTTTCCAAAGCACTGCACACGCCCATCCATCGTGCTCACATACACACGACCCTGAGCCACGGTGATGCCGTCCCACACGGGGGGGCTGGTCAATTCGAGGCCGGTGGATTGTTCGCCGGTTTCGGTGTTCACGGCCCACATTTTGGCGCCGCGGCGGCCTTCGAGGGCTTCGTTTTGTTCGTTGAGTTCTTGGAGGATGGCGGGGTCTTTG
>JBILVU010000220.1:0-6502 GCA_044370285.1 Prosthecobacter sp. | reverse complement strand
CGTGACGAGGTAACGGCGGGCCTTGAGCATGATCTCCTCGTTCTCCGGCTTCGGATTGAGCATCAGTGCCGTGAGGGCGAGCGCGGTGTTGTAGGTGGCGCGGGCTTTGATGGTGATGGAGCCGTCCGGCTTCGCTTGGCTGAGGAGGTAACGAGTGCCGGCCTCGACTTCAGCGGGTACGGGATCGCCCGGTTTGCGATTCGGATCGAGCATGAAGCTGGTCACGGCCAGACCGGTGATGGCCACTGGCTCGGCTTCGCCCCACTGGCCAGTTTGTTTGTTCTGCTGACTGCGAAGGAAGTTCAGGCCGCGCTCCACGCTGAGGCGCAGTTCTTGCCGCAGGGATTCATGACGCGGTGCCTGCGAGGCACCTTGGCCGAAGGCAGAGACGGTCGCAAGGGTGAGGAGAAGGGCGGGGAGCTTCATGGTAAAGGAAAGGGAAGGGGGATCAGGCTGAAGGGCAATGGGCAACACGCCCCAATTGGCCCGATGGCTGGTTTTTGATCGAAAGCGGACCCGATGGGGCAATTCTTGCCCAATCGTTACGCCTGCGCATACCTCGCCTTGAGGGCGGTGACGACATTGGCGGGGGCAAAGGGCTCGATATTGCCACCCAAGCGGCCGATTTCCTTCACCAGACGGCTGCTGATGTAGGTGAACTCTTCTCGCGGCATCAGGAAGAGCGTTTCGAGGTTCGGCTCCAGCTTCCGGTTCATCAAAGCAAGCTGGAATTCGAACTCGAAGTCCGATACCGCCCGCAGGCCACGCACGAGGGCGCAGGCCCCGTTGTCGCGAGCGAAATTCACCAGCAGACCTTCGAAGGGCATGACCTCCAAGTTGGCAATGCCCGCTGTGGCCTCCTTCACGAGCGAGACGCGGTCAGCGACGCTGAAAAGGCTGTTTTTGGCGTTATCACGGGCCACCGCCACGATCAGGCGGTCGAAGAGCCCCGCGGCACGCTGGATGACATCAAGGTGCCCATTGGTGATGGGATCAAAACTGCCGGGATAGATGGCGAGGCGCATGGTAGAGGGCGGGGCGGGAAGGGCAGGGGATTGTAGGAGGACTTTCGGAAACGGCAACGCCCGGCCTTTTCGTGTGTGACGATGCATTTACATGGTAGGCAAAATTTTTCGGTTGATA
Organism: Prosthecobacter sp.; assembly: GCA_044370285.1. GTDB lineage: Bacteria > Verrucomicrobiota > Verrucomicrobiia > Verrucomicrobiales > Verrucomicrobiaceae > Prosthecobacter. The sequence continues at coordinate 5,359 of JBILVU010000220.1, read as the reverse complement.
AAAAACGACACTTACCTATAAGCGGGCCGCGTTTCTCAATGTCCCGCAGGCTGGCGAGTTGTTTGGACCCGCCACGACTGCGGAAACGTTTCGTTTTCTCCCCAACCTCCAGCCTCCAAAACCAACCACCCAACCTATGATCCAGGTGAAGAACCTCCGAAAAGAGTTCGGCTCGAAGGTCGCCGTCGATGACGTCTCCTTCAATGTCGAAAAAGGCGAAGTGCTCGGCTTCCTCGGGCCAAACGGCGCCGGCAAGTCCACCACCATGCGCATGGTCACCGGCTATTTCCGGCCCACCAGCGGCTCCGTCTCCCTCGGCGGCATCGACATGCTGGAGGAGCCCGAAAAGGCGAAGCAGATGCTCGGCTACCTCCCTGAAAACGCGCCGCTCTATTCCGATATGACCGTGGCCAGCTTCCTCGGCTTCTGTGCTGAACTCCGCGGCATTCACGGCGCGGCCCGCACCAAGGCCATCGACCGCGTGCTCGATCTCTGCTTCCTTGATAAAGTGCGCAATCAAAGCGTGGACACCCTTTCCAAAGGTTACCGCCATCGCACCTGCTTCGCCCAAAGCATCATCCATGATCCCGAAGTGCTTATCCTCGATGAACCGACGGACGGCCTGGACCCCAATCAAAAGCACGAAGTGCGTGGCATGATCAAGCGCATGGGCCAGAACAAGGCCATCATCTTCTCCACACACATCCTTGAGGAAGTCGATGCCGCCTGCTCCCGCGCCATGATCATTGATCGCGGCAAAGTGGTAGCTGACGGCACCCCCGAACAGCTCCGCAAGATCGTCCCCGGCTGCAACAGCCTCGATGAGGTCTTCCGCAGCATTACCCGCTCTGAAACCGCGAAGAAGGGCGAATAAGCTCCCTCGCTCCAAGTCTCTGCTTCAACCTACCAACCCCGTTTTCCGAACATGAACAAACGTGACATCGAAAACACCCTGACCGTCTTCAAACGCGAGTTCCTGGCCTACTTCAACTCCCCGGTGCTTTACGTCATCGTGGTGATCTTCCTGCTGGCCTCCCAAGGCTTCGCCTTCTTTTTCTCCCGCATCCTCGATAGCGACGACGTCTCGCTCGCCACGCGCTTCTTCGTCTGGCATCCGTGGATCTACACCGTGCTCGCTCCCGCTGTGGGCATGCGTTTGTGGTCGGAAGAGCATCGCCTCGGCACCATCGAGCTGCTCATGACCATGCCCGTTTCCCCCTGGCAGGCCATCTTGGGCAAATTCTTCGCCGCTGCCTTCGTGTGGGCCATCGGCCTCGGTCTCACCTTCACCATCGCGATGACCGTCGGCTACCTCGGTGATCCTGACAGCGGTCCGATCATCAGCGGCTACGTCGCCAGCTATCTCTACGCCATGGCCTGCCTCGCCGTGACCAGCGCCATCAGCGCCTTCACTCGCAGCCAGGTGGTGTGCTTCATCATCAGCGTGGCCTTCTGCCTCGTCATCGCTCTCATCGGCGATCCTGGCATCACCCAGGCCATCGTGAATGCCGTGCCGAACGGCTTTGAGTGGCTCGTTCGCTTCGTGAGCTACTTCAGCTTCATGGATCACTTCTTTGAAATGACCAAGGGCATCTTCGTCTTCCGCGACGTGCTCTACTTTGTCTCCATCATCGTCACCGGCCTGCTCGTGACCGATTTCGGCCTCCGCTCGAAGCGTGCCTGATCTGAAATCCCCCATCTCCAATTTCAAATCTCCTGCCAGCCATGAGTTCCTCTTCCAAGACTGCCGCCGTCGGCATCACCACCCTGCTGACCATCGCCGTCATCATCGCCATCAACTTCCTCGTTGGTGGCGTGGGCTTTGGTAATTTCCGCCTCGATCTCACCGAGGACGGTCTCTACACCCTCTCCCCCGGCACCAAGAACATCCTCAGCCGCATCAACGCGGATGAGCCGGTCACCATCCGGTTTTTCGCCACCAACGATGACCGTGTGATGCCAAACCTCCTTAAGCCGCATGCCCGCACCATTGAGGATCTGCTCCTGGAATATGAAAAGCAGGGTAACAACAACGTCGTCCTCGAAGTCATCCATCCGAACCCGGATACCGATGATGAAGACAAGGCCAAGGAAGACGAAGTCCGTGGCATGCAGGTCAATCAAGAAGGGGACAATATCTACCTCGGTATGACAGTGAAGTGCCTCGACCAGAAGGAAGTGCTGCCATTCCTCAGCCCCGATGACGCCACCTCACTTGAATACGAGGTCTCCCGCGCCATTGCCAAAGTCATCCGTCCCACCAAGACCATCATCGGCTTCATGAGTGCCATGCAGATCGGTGGCAATCCCATGGCCATGATGCAGCGCCAGCGTGGGGGTGAGGCTTGGGCCGTCATCCAGCAACTACGCGCCGATTACGAAGTCCGCGAAGTGCCTTTCTCCACCGATAAGATCGATAAGGACATCACCGTCCTCATCGTCATCCATCCGGCGGACATCACTGAGACCGCAGAGTTCGCCATCGACCAGTATCTCCTCGGCGGCGGCAATGTGGTGGCCTTTGTGGACCCGCAGAGCCTCCTCGCTCAGGCCATGAGCAGCCAGCAAAACCCCATGACCGGCCAGCCCGGCACCATGATCAACGGCTCCTCCGACCTCTCGAACCTCTTCAAAGCCTGGGGCATCAATTACAAGAAGGACATGATCCTCGCCGACATGAACTACCGCGGCATGCTCCAGGGCCGTATGATGCCCACCGCGCTGCAATTGCCCGCCAAGGCCATCAATCAGGACAGCCGTTTCACCACCGGCCTCCAGGCCTTCACCCTCATGAATGCCGGCTCCTTCGGCATCGATAAGAAAGAGGGCCTCGATGCCACTACCCTCGCCTCCAGCTCCGAAGCCTCCGAGATGATCGATACCGCCGCCGCCGAAAAACTCCGCCGCGAACCGATGACGAACTTCACCGCCAGCGGCAAAAAGCAGGTCCTCGGCGTCCACATCAAAGGCAAATTCAAAAGTGCCTTCCCGAACGGTCGCCCGAGCGCCCCCGGCGTCTCCAAAGAAACCGGCGGTGCCGAGCAGGATGCTACCAAGCCCGCCGCCACGGCCACCACACCTCCCGTTTCCGTCACCACTGCTCCCGTCGCGGCCCCCGCACCTGCCGCTTCTGCTCCAGCTGCCCCCAAAAAAGACGACTCCCTTAAAGAGTCCATCGACAGTGAGCGCAACGTCATCGTCTTCTCCGATGCGGACATGCTCTATGATGCCTTCTGCCTCCGTCAGGGAGATCTCGGCGTCGGCATGGTCACCAATGGTGGCAATCTCCCCATGCTGCTGAATACCGTCGAAGTCCTCGCCGGCGGCGGTGACCTCATCCAGGTGCGCAATCGCAAATCCCCCATCCGTCCCTTCTCCAAGCTCAAGGAGATGCGTGAGGAAGTTGAAGAGAAATACCGCCCGAAGCTCGTCTCACTCGAAGCTGAGCGTCAAAAGCTCGCCGAGCAGCTCAGCAAGGCCCGCCCTCAGATCGACCTCAAAAAAGGTGCTCTCATCGTTGACCAAGGCACCATGAACAACATCAAGGAGATGGAGAAAAACTCCGTCAAGATCGACCGCGAGGTGCGTGACATCCGCAAGGAGGTCAACAAGGAGGTCGAATTCCAAAAGACTCTCCTCAAGAGCCTCAACGTCCTCGGCGTGCCGCTCCTCGTCGGCGTCGTCGGCCTCCTCCTTGCCATGCGCCGCCGCTCCCTCACTGCCGCTGCCTAATCACTTCACCCGAGAACTGAGAACCTCGAACGACCATGAAAAAGATCATCCTTCTCCTCGTGCTGCTGGCCGCCATCATTGGCGCTGCTTACTACCAGAGCAATCAACGCCAATCCCGCCTCAACCGCGCCAACAGCGGCGCCGCCAAGACGCGTGAGTATCTTTTCCCTGATTTCGATATCAACGGCATCAAGAAGATTCGCATCAAGGAAGATAAACAAGAGACCAATATCACCGTGCAGGGGGATCAGTGGATCGTCGCAGATCGTGGCGGCTATCCAGCCAACAAAGAAAAGCTCCAGACCGTGCTAATGGGCCTGAAGTATGAAAAGATCAAAGCTGGCCGCCGCATCGGCAAAGACTCCTGGGGCAAGATCGGCGTAAACTCACCCGGTGACGCCACCGCCTTCGGCGTCGGCACGCTCATCGAACTTCTCGATGAATCCGGCACCGTGAAGCAATCCTTCGTCCTCGGTGGTAAAGTCACCAGCTCCGGCGGCCAGGACGAGCAGATGAGCATGTTTGGCGGTGGCCCACAGGGTAACCGCTTTGTTCGCCTCAAAAACGAAGACACCATCTACGAGGTCGCCAACCAGTTCAGCGATCTCGAAAACAAGCCCGAAGCCTGGGTGCTGAAAGACTTCATCGCTGTCTCCAAACTCAAGAGCATCGAAGTCACCGCGCCGAAGGCCGAAGACTCCTGGAAAGCCTCCAAAAAGGCTGAGAGCGACACCGAATTCGCCCTCGAAGGTGCGAAAGCCGATGAAAAGCTCGATGATGCCAAAGCCAGCCTTTCCAGCTTTCTCTCCGGCCCCACCTTCGACGATGTGCTCGCTAAGGACAAAGCCGCCGAGACCTTCAAAGAAGGCGTCAAAGCGGTGCTCACCACCTTCGAAGGCTTCACCTACACCGTGCAGGCTGCCAAAAAGGCCGTCGATGGAGCCGACAAATGGTACATGACCGTCACCACCACCGCCGCCATCCCGCAGAAGCGTGAAGCCGCCAAGGACGAGAAGCCTGAAGACAAAAAGAAGAACGACGAAGAGTTCGATGCCCAGAAAAAGACCCTCGAAGAAAAGCTCGCCAAAGAGAAAGCCTGCGATGGCTGGGTTTATCAGGTCACCGAATACACCGTGAACACCCTCTTCAAGAAGCGCAGCGAACTCCTCAAAAAAGAGGAAGCCACGCCCGCCGCACCCGCTCCCACCATTCCTGGCCTCATCCCCGGCCTCAAGCCCGTCACGCCTCCTGCGGAACCCGCCAAGCCCTCCGCCGATGCCGCTGCAAAGCCCGCCCCCATCACTGTGACCACCCCACCGATCTCCGTCCCTCCGGCCAACGAGATCAAGGATAAACCCGTCACCCCACCTCCCGCCCCCAAGCCCGAGCTGAAACCCGCTGAGGCCCCCGCCTCTCCTCCTGCTCCGCCTCCCGCCGAGCCGAAGAAGTAAGCCATCCCATTTTCCCCTGAAGCGGGAGTCCTCGGACTCCCGCTTTTTTTATACCCCTCAGCCGCCCCGCTGACCTCTGAGTCTCTGACCTCTACAGTTCTGTCTTCTGACCTCTGAACTCAGCGTGGATTTTCCGCTGGATTTCAGCCCTCAACGGGCCAGAATCCGCGCCCTTC
>JBILVU010000219.1:0-6510 GCA_044370285.1 Prosthecobacter sp. | reverse complement strand
GATGGGGCACACTACCTGGATCGCGCCCAGCGCCTTCGCATCCGCGATGACCTGGTCCATGTTTTTCTCCAAGGTCTCCGGCCGCACATGATGACTGGAACACGTCATGCCCCGCGCCTGAAGCAACGCCTTCAGTTCCGCCGCAGGCAGCTTCGTGAAGACGCTCGTCTCGAGGTCCGTGAAGCCTTGCGCTTTCAGCTGATCCAGAGTTCCGGGTGTATCACGATCAAAGTCTTCCTGAAGGCTATACATTTGCATCCCCAGACCAAAGGCATGGGAAGAAAGCGCCAGCAGCGCGGTGAGCAGGAGGGTGTGGATAGTTTTCATGGTTGGAGTGGAAGGAGAGTTTACGCGATTAGGTTCTTGATGGAGGTGCCTCCGAACGCTCGTCGGTCATCTTATCCGCCTTCGTCCACATCGCGGCGTCAAAGCCTATGTGAAATGCGACATGCTTCTGCCGTTGCCGAGGCCTAGTCGTGGTGGAGTTACGGCGCGTTCGCACTCGCTCCGTCGCGTTCCAGCAGCAAACAGAGCGCGAGCATGCCGGGGTCGTGGGCACCTGTGCTTTTTTCGGGGAAGAGGCGGGCTCGGCCGATTTTGCAGGGTTGGGATTTGAACTGCTCCAGCGCGTTTCTTGCGCCGGTTTCGGCGGCGAGGGCTGCGGTGGATTGATCGTCGATGCCGATGAGGCTTTGCGCGATGCTGTGCAGGGCGTCGAGGATGGTCTTGTCGCCGAGGCTGGCTCCGCCGCGTGCCTTCATGGCTTCGATGGCTTGCTCGATGAGGCCGGAGAGTTCGCTCCGCGGGATCTCGCTGCGGCCTTTGGTGGATTTCGCAAAGGTGAGCAGCGCGGTGGCGAGCAACGTGCCGAGGCTGGAGCCGGTGGCGGACATCGTGGCCCGGGCGATGGCGTTGAAAGCCGCGCCGACATCGGTGGTGGACGACAAATCGGTGGCGGCCATTTTTTCGATGACTCGCGCGAGCATGGAGCCGGTGTCGCCATCGCCGAGGAGGGCGTCGGCGGCGTTGAGCTGGTCTTTGAGCCGCGTAATGCGCGAATGCGAGCGGGCGACGGCGTCGCGCAGGGTCTGGACGGTGATGGGCATGAGGCTCAGACTTTCCAGAAGGGGCAGGACGCGGGGGCGAGCAGCAGTTTCTCCAGCTCGGCATCGAGCAGGTGCAGTGAGATGGATGCGCCGGCCATCTCCATCGAGGTGACGTAATTGCCGACGAGCGGCTGCACGATGGTGATGCCGCGCTCGCTGAGGATGTGATGCGTGCGGCGGTAGAGGATGAACAGCTCCTCTAGCGGCGTGGCACCGAGTCCATTCACGAGCACGGAGACGCGGCTGCCAGCGGCAATGGGGCGTTCGGCGACCAGGCGCTCCAGCATTTCATCGACGATGGCGTCGGCGCTTTTCAGCTTCGCGCGCCAGATGCCGGGCTCGCCGTGAATGCCCATGCCCATTTCGATTTCGTCGTCGGCGATGGAGAAGTTCGGCGCACTCGCGGTGGGCACGCGGCAGGGCGAAAGCGCGACGCCGATGGTGCGCGTGGCGTCCACAGCCTTCTGTGCGATGCGGGTGACTTCATCCAAGGTTGCGCCGCTTTCTGCGATTGCTCCAGCGGTTTTGCAGGCGTAGAGAATGCCCGCCACACCGCGACGTTTGTGCGCCTCGGCGGGCGCGGCGCTGGCGATGTCATCGGTGCCGAGCACGGTGCGCGTGGCGATGCCTTCCCCGTCGAGAAGCTCGCATGCCATGTCGAAGTTCATGCGGTCGCCGCCGTAGTTGCCGTAGAGGCAGAGCACACCCGCGCCACCGTGCGCGAGGCGGATGGCGTCCTCGCAGCTCTCGACGTTCGGCCCCTCAAAGACATTGCCGATGGAGCAGGTGTCGAGCAGTCCCTCGCCGACATAGCCGGTGAAGAGCGGCAGATGCCCGCTGCCGCCGCCCGACGCGATGCCGACCTTGCCCGACCTCGCACCGCTCGCGCGACGAATGACGCGCTGGCTACCGCCATCAAGCTTCAGGCTGGGATTGGCAAGGAGGAGACCGGCGAGCATTTCCTCCACATAATGGGTGGGCTGGTTGATGAGCTTTTTCATGGGTGGATGGAGGTGCTGATGGTTCACGGCACCACACGCACGCTCAAAGCGGTGACCGTGACACTGGCTGCTGACGTGAAGGTGAAGTCGTTGGTGCCGCGCTTGAGTGATGGCTTCAGAGCGGCAGAGGAAAGCGTGAGGGTGAAGCCCTCTTTGACGCGTGTGGATTTCATTTCTTGGAGCGGTTGACCGTTGAGGGTGATGGCGGGTGCTGCGGTCTCGCCTTCGCTTTTGAAAAGGATCTCCAAGCTGGCTTCCTTGGCCTTCGCAGGATCGTCGGCGATGACCAGATGCACGGTGGCGGGAGTGCCGGGCTTTAATGCCAGCGGGAGCGGGCCGCCGCTCTTGGTCAGGTCGCCGTCGCCGCCGGATTCGAGGAAATATTCCTTCGGCAATCCCGCCAGCAGCGCACGGTCAGCGAACTCGTCGAGCAGTGGCATCTCGTCGCGGATGTAGAAGTTGAAGAAGTAGAGCCCGTCTGCGCCTTTCTCCCAGAGCGTGGCGATGGCGGCCCGCAATGTTTCGGGGCTGCCGTAGCGAGGAACGTTATTCCGGTTCTGCCGCTCCATCGATCCATAGACGGGAACGCCATGCCGGTGTGCGAGGTCAACCCAGCGCTCCAACGGGCACGAGGAAAAACTCGTGCCGGGACCGGCGATGACGGCGTCCAGCCAGCCCGCCTTCAGCCAGGCCTCCACGTCCAGACCGATGGAGAGCGCCTGCTCTGGCGTCACGGGCACACGGGCCAGCAGTCGCAGGGGATGCCCGCGCCGCTTGGCCGTTTCATCGAGAACGGCCCGCACATCGCGAACGAAGGCAGTCATGATTGCCACATCGACCTCACCCTTGCGGAAGAGGTCGGGAAAGCGCAGCCAGTCGAGTTCAACGCCGTCCAGATCATAGCGACGGCAGGCTTCGCGCAGCGTTTCGAGGTAATACGTCCGCACCTCGGCCCGCGAGTAGTCGAAGGCCACCGATGAAGTGCTGATGGCTGGCCTCTTGCTGGTCTTGCCTTCGAACCATGGCAGAAACTCGGTCTCCCACTCCTTGCCCGTTGGCGGCTTGAGAAACAGATGCCGCTGCGACCTGTGGAAGTCAGACCACAGGTGCGCCCAGTTGAACCACGCATGATGGATGTCATTCATGCGCATCGAGAAGAAGAAGGTGCGACCATCACGCTTCCAAAACTGAAGGATCGGCTGCAGCGGATCATCCCCAAGCGCGGCGATGTGATCACGCTTCAGTTCCCAGATGGGCAGGCCGAAGTTGCCGCAATACGAGAGGCCCTGCGTTTTTGTTTTGGCCAGCGGCCCGATGCGCGGCGCGAGCGCATCGTCGAGCGAGTGGATCTTCGGGAGCGGCAGGTATTTGCCCGCAGGCACCCAGAGACCATTGGCATGATGCTCCGGGTAGGCAGGCCACTTCAAGTCATCGCTGTCGTTGTTGAACAGGATGCGCGGCAGGCCGCGACTTTCGAGCGAGGCACCTGGGCTTGCTTCCGCAGCTACGGACAGGCTGGCGACTGGAATCACTGCCAGCTCCGCGCTGTTATTGTTCCAGAGTTCGCGACCGGTGCCGACTCGGGTGGACTTGTCGCCGCTGTTCGAGTAGCCGACGTAAAGCTTGCCGTCATGCTCAACCGCATACGGGTAGGAGAGCGCGGCACCTTTGTTTGACTCGCCGGGGCCGCCGGGAAACTCGGCGTGGCGGATGACGAACACTTTGCTGAACAAGGTCTCGCCAGGCCTGCTGACAGCGATGGTCAAAGGCGAGCGCCGTTTGCCGCTGTCCGCGGTGGTGGTGCAGACGAGGTAGCGCTGACCGGTGCTCAAGGTGCCAGCGATGGGCTTGCTCGTGGCCATCGGCAGATTGCTGGGGCGCATCTCGCTCCAGGTGCGACCGTAGTCCTCGCTGGTGGCGATGAGGGCCTCCGCTCCGCCGCCGTAGCGCGAGAGGCTCGTGACCCGCTTGCCATTCACAATGACGGTGGACTCGCCCCACATCTTCTTGAGGTCCTTCGACTGCGGGATCGGCACCACCTCCCAGTGGGTGAAATCTTCGCCGTGACTGATGGCGACGACGGCAGGATTACCCGCGCCGACCTTCAGCCCGGCCATGATCCAATTGCCGTCCTCCATCTTCTGCGGCTCCTGCATGGGCCAGAAGCCGCCTTCGATCACCGTGCCCTTCGACTGCCATTGCTGCGTGGTTTCATCGAGCACATAAGCTCGCGTGTGAACGCCCTTCATCGTGCCCGTGTAGGCTCCGTGAAAGGCCCAGAGCGTTCCCTTGTGCGAAAGGAAGGCACCATGGCTCACCCCGACGGGGCCTTCCCCAGCGTCCATCGTGCGCACCTCGCCCCAGGTCTTGCCATCGTCTTGGCTCACACAAAACCGCGCCTCCTCCGTGTCAGTGTTTTCGCCGCCTTGGTTATGGCCGAAGGAGGCGTAGAGCCGCCCCTTGTGAAAACCAAGCGCCACGCCATGCAGGAAGCGGTAGCCGTCCTTGTTGAACTCGTAGGGCTTGATGACGGAGAACCGCGCGCCCTGGAGCACCGGGAGTTCAGCGGCTTTGAGCAAAGGCACACGCTCATCCCAGAGCGGCGCGGCAGGTTCAGCAGCCATCAACGTGGTGGCAGCGAGGAAGAGCATAAGGACGTGTTTCATGATTGGGTATAAAAGAGAGAGTTACTTGCCGCTGGAGCCGTGGTTCATCCCCAGCTTGCTTTTGACGAGATTCTTCAGTGCTGCGTCTTGGCTGATGAGCTTTCCAGCCTGCACGTCCTCTTCGCGAAATCGGGCGAAGAGGATCTCTGCTGCGCCGGTTCGCTCCCGATCATAGTGGACGTAGATGTCGCCGTTCGGTGCCTGCGCGATGTCGGGGTAGGAGACGTTGTCGCGTTCGTCGAGCAGCAGCTTGCCGGACCAGGTCTTACCATCGTCGGTGGAGAGGAAGGCGGTGAGTTCTTTGCGACCATCGGTGGCCTTTGTCATGTCCTGGCCGTGACGGATGACGAGCAGGTGGCCGGATTGCAGGCGGCGGATGACGGCCTTGCTGTTCACATGCGGAAAGGCGGTGGACTGTGGCTGCCAGGTCTTGCCGCCATCGGCGGAGAAGCTCTGGAAGGTTTCCTTCATGCCGCGCGAGAGCATCCGGAGACGTCCGTCGTTCAACTCGGCCACGGTGTGCTCGTTGAAGCAACTGTCCTTGTAGATGATCCCGCCGCGATAGCGCCAGTGGCCGCCTTCATCATCGGAAACGAAGACGTTCGAGCCGCGCACGGCATCGAGTTCGTGGTAGCAATCCCCGAAGGGCTTGTCGATGTGCCAGCGCTCCCACAACGACACGGGCAGAATCCATTCGCCGTTCTTGCGCACGATGGGTTTGTTCAATGACGCGCCGAAGCCGATGTAAACCGGCTGCGTCCACACAGGCTTCTCCGCATCGGGATCATCACAGCGGACGAACCAGTTGCTGCAACTGCCGTCGAACATGCCGACCGACTGATGGAAGAAGAGCCAGAGCCGCCCCTTTGGATCGCACCAGAAGGAGCCGAGCCGCGTGCCCATCTTCAACCCCTGCGCCTGCGGGTCGATCACGAACACCGGATCGCGCCACGACTTGCCCTGGTCATCGCTGTAGCTCGCCAGCAGGTAGGCATTCGGTCCGTCCTGTCCGCCTGCCCAGCAGGTCCAGAGCCGACCTTTCTTCGTGGACTCCATGCTCGCTGCCATGGCGAAGGGCAGATACTTTTGCCCATAGGCTGGCATCGGATCGAAGATGAGCTTCGGCGTGACATGGATGCTGTTGAGAAGCTCCTGCGTGACTTTGACGGCGGGCGTCGGCAGATCCTCCAGCTTGCCGAACATGATGCGCTCTTTGCGGCTCGGGTCCGTGTCGCCTTGGGTAACACAGAGCCAGATCGCTCCCTCGTGCTCGTGAAAGGCGGGGTATTGAAAGGACTGCGGCGTCTCGAATCGGTATTTGCGTTCCCAGGTTCTACCATCGCGAGAGATGTCCACATTGAACACGCTTCGGTTCGCGCCCTGGATGCTCGTCGCCTCCTGCCAGCCGAGGTAGAAGATGCCGCCAAACTTCTCGAACGTGGGCTTCGAGTTCAGGCCGTTCGGCACAAAAGGCTTGGGCTCGCCGATGGTCCATGTCTTGCCGTCCTTGCTGGTGGTGAAGTGGTAGTTGCCCTTGTCGTTGCGGCAGATCGCCATCCAGGTGCCGTCGGGCAAACGGTTCACGGCGGACTCGCTCAGTGCGGCGGATTGCGGCTCGTTGTAGTGGCCGATGACCTCGAAGGTCTCCAGATCGTCATGCACGAGAGCCAAGGCATTCTGCTGGCCAGTGAAATTGTTCAGTGCGACATAGAGTTTGCCATCGAACTCCTTGAAGGA
>JBILVU010000218.1:0-6556 GCA_044370285.1 Prosthecobacter sp. | reverse complement strand
CTATGAAGCACGCACACCCGAAGAACTCGATGCAGCCATCAGCAAAGCGTTCTCAAAAATCACAGCCAAGGATGCGATGGGTTATTTTGCCTCTTGCGGTTATAGTATTATTTAAAATGCTCTAGCCCGCATTCGAAGGCAATTTTGATCCCACTCCGGCATTCAGAGTTGCTAGCGTACTATACAAATGGTCAAACTATTTGCTAAGTACGCTCTTTGCTCATCTCGCGGAGCGAGATGGCTACTTTGCTATCGCTTCATAGGCAGCTCGGATGAACTCACGGAGCCGCGTCCAGATGGTAGCTCTTCATCCACCAAGCCACCTTTTCAGCATCCGTGGGCTCGGGGTTGTTGAGACGCTTTTTCCAATTGCGCTGGTAGTCGGCGCGTTTGGCTTTTTGGATCTCAGCGAGAGGCGGTTCGGTGGCAGGATCGCCGCTGGCGCCTTGGTCCTTGGTTTCGGCGATCCAGGTGTCGAGGCGTTGGATGAATTCGGAGGTCGTTTTGGCATCGTGGATGGCGTGGAGGCCTTGAGGGTCGGTTTGGAGGTCGAAGAGCTCCGTCTCGGGTCGCGTGGGTGCGAGCCATTGGGCTGGAAAGGCGGCGAGTTTGCCTTTGCGTTGCAACTCCCGCAGCAGCGGCATGCCGGGGTATTGATCTTCCTTGTAGCTGGACCAGTTCAGTCGCGATTGTTCGGGATGAAAGTGCCGCACAAACCAACGATCCGGCGTGATGACGGCTCGGATGCGATCCATGGCATCGCCACAGCGATCCCGCGCCGCGAAGAGCTGCTCGCGAGCCGGAAAGTCGCCGCTGAGAATGGCTTTGCCCTGCATCCACTCAGGCACGGGTAATCCGGCGATTTTCAAAGCCGATGGCGCGAGGTCGACGAGGCTCACGAGACGTTCCTCGACCTGATTTGCCGGGATCTGCGGCCCGCGCACGATCAGCGGCACCTGCAAACCTTCGACGCTGAGCCATTGCTTGCCCCAGGGCATCGGGCGGCCGTGATCGGCGAAGAAATGCACGATCGTGTTGTCGAGCACGCCTTCCGCCCGGAGTTGGTCGAGGATGGCCCCCACACGCTGATCCACGACCTCCACGCTGCGTTGATACGCATACCAGTCGCGACGCACGAGTGGATGATCGGGGTAGTTTTCCGGCAGTTGGATGGCTGCGAGCGCCGCCTCATCAAACGACTCCGGAATCGGAAACGGACGATGCGGCTCAGTAATCTGAAACTGCGCAAAGAACGGCTGCCCCGGCTTCCGCTTCCGCCAGTCATCGCCATCGAAGAGCAGCTTCGCATCGTGGGCGAAGTTGTAGTGCGTTTTGCCCTTCGTGATCTTCTTGCCGCTGCGCACAGCTCCAGGCGCGGCGGAGTTCGTCACGAACCAGCCCGCCTCGCGCAGGATCGTCGGCAGCGGCTTGTAGGGCGCGGGCAGCGGCTGCGGATTCTCCGTGTCATGCGGATGCAGCCCGGTCGTCGTTTGATAGCAGCCGAGGATGAAAGCCGAGCGCGAGGAACTGCACACCGGTGCCGTCGAGTAAGCCCGCGCATAGCGCCGCCCCTGCGCCGCGAGCTGGTCGAGATGCGGCGTCTTCACCTGCGCCAGCCCATACGCCCCTGTGTCCGGCGACATGTCATCCGCGATGATCCACACGATGTTTGGCGGTGCGGCGAAGCCGACAGTGGCGAAGAAGAGAGAGAGAAGCTTGATGCGCATGAAAAAGCTACACAAACAATCCGTCCAGCGTGCCGGAGCTCACGTTGTTAAAGCTCGCTGTCTCCACACCGAACTGCTGCGCGAGCGTGAGATGCAGATTCGCCAACGGCGTGCCTTGGTCGAAAGACGCATGCTGGCCGGTCTTCACGCGACCCTGGCCTTTACCGAGCAACACCAGCGGCAGGTCTTCTTTGATGTGGCCGTTGCCGTCCTTCATCTCGCTGCCGTAGAGCACGACGCTGTTGTCGAACAGCGAGCCGTTGCCTTCGTCGATGCCATTCATCTTCGAGACGAGGTAATGCACCTGCTGCGCATACCAGCGACTCACGGTGGTGTATTCGGCCACCAGCGCTTCCTGGTTCTTGTGATGGCTCATGCCGTGGTGGTCATTTTTGACGCCATTGAGGAAGGTGAAATTCTGCCGTGAGAAGCCGTGTGCACTCATGAAGGTCGCCACCCGCGTCGTGTCCGTCTGCAAAGCGAGCACCAGCAGGTCGAGCATCAGCTTCATGTGCTGGTCCTTGCTCATCGGGATGCCCGCTGGCGGCCGTTTCAGTTCTGGAGGCGTCAGCGGCGTCCACTCGGGCGCAGGCGGATTCATCGTGCGCTCGATTTGCTGCTCCACACCACGCACACCTTCGAGATACTCGTCGATCTTTTCTTTGTCGCGACCGCTGGCGATCTTTTGCAGCGCCTTCGCATCCTCCAAAACGAGATCCACCACGCTGCGGCGATTCTCCGCTGCTCGCCGAGCCTCCGGCGACGACGGATCACGGAAAAGTCGATCAAAAGCCGCCCGTGGGCTGATCTCCGGCGAGATGCGCTGCGTCGCGCTGCTCCACGAAATCGTATTCGCCAGCGCGATCGGATCATCACCCGCCATGCCTTGCCGCGGCGGCTCGGTGCCGAGCTCGATGCTCGCAAACCGCGTTCCTTGGCCAATCTGCCGCGCGATCACCTGATCCACCGAAATGCCATTCACCCCATTCTCGATGGCCGTGCCGGTCAAAAACGCCCCGGTAAGCTTCACATGCCCTTTGCCCACACTGTCGATCCCACTCAGCACGACCATGTCGTCTTTAAAATCCGCCAGCGGCTCCAAAATCGGCGACAGCGCAAAATCCCGCCCCGTGCCGGAAACATCCCAAGCCTTCGGAAACACCCCGTTCGGCTGGAAAAAAGTCACGAAACGCCGTGGCGGCAGCTTTTGAGCCGCACGAGCCTTGGGCGTCATAATTTCGAGCCATGGCAAAGCCAGCGTGGCTCCGATTCCACGAAGAAGAGTGCGGCGTTCAATGCGAAGGGACATGTGACCGGTGTAACGAGGGCACGAAGGGCCAGCTTGCATGCCACCGTCCGCCAGACACTTTTTGCCATGGCCTTCCTCGAACCCGACTTCTTCCAGCGTGATGTGCTAACCGTGGCCCGTGATCTCGTGGGCGTGGAGCTCGTCTGGAATGGCTGTTCCGGCATCATTGTTGAGACGGAGGCGTATGCGGCGGAGGGCGATCCCGCTTGCCACACGGCCTCGCGCCCCAGCGCCCGGGAATTCATGGCCGCCAAGCCACCAGGCGCGGCCTACGTTTACTTCAACTACGGCATGTACTGGCTCTTCAACCTCCTCGTGAAAGGCGGCGGACACGATGGCCTCATCTTGATCCGCGCCCTCGAACCGCGAAACGGCCTCGAAAGCATGCAAAGCCGCCGAAATCGCGAAAAGGCCCGCGATCTATGCTCCGGACCGGGAAAGCTAGCCCAAGCGCTGGCCATCGACGGCAGCCATCACGGCCTCCCGATGGCCGGGAAGGGCCGCCTGCTTCGTTTTGGCCTGAAAGCCTCCGCTCTTCCTGCCAAAGAGGTCGTGAGCGACATCCGGGTGGGCATCAGCCGGGCGGTGGATTTCCCATGGCGCTTCCTGATCCGAGAGAACCCGCATGTCAGCGTGCCGCACGGCAAGGTGAAAGTCCCCGCGACCGCCTCCAGCCGGTCTTGAAGCCGACTTGTCAGAGAAACGTCAGAAAACCCACAGGCTCTGGCACCGGATTTGCTCTTGAATACCCCGTATTGGCGGCGATGAATGCGCCCCGTTTCCCGCCCCGTATTGGAACGGCCTCCCGTATGCTTCCTTGGGATCACTTCATCTGGTTTGCCAGTTACATCCTCCTCTTCACCGCTCTGTCCGGCTTCGGTGCCCACAGAATCAAGGTGTTGTATCATTTTTGGAAGCACCGCGCCGATGTGCCGCAGCCGAAGCGTGATTTCGATGAGCTGCCCGTCGTCACCGTCCAGCTCCCCATCTTCAATGAATTCGATGTGGTGGAGAATCTCCTCCGATGCGTGGCCGCCCTCGATTACCCGAAGGACAAGCTGCAAATCCAGGTGCTGGATGATTCCACCGATGAAACCGCCGCCTTCGCCGAAAAACTGAGCGCCGAATACGCCGCGAAGGGACTCGACATCGAATACCGCCACCGCACGAACCGCAATGGTTTCAAAGCCGGTGCCCTCGATGAGGCCATGCCATTCGCGAAGGGCGAATTCATCTGCATCTTCGACGCCGACTTCCAACCTGCGCCGGATTACCTCAACAAACTCATCCACCACTTCACCGATGAGACCGTCGGCATGGTGCAGGCACGCTGGGGGCATGCGAACAGGCACTTCTCCCTGCTCACCCGCCTCCAGGCGCTCTTCCTCGATGGCCATCTCGTGCTGGAGCAAACTGCCCGCAGCCGCCATGGTGAGTTTTTGAATTTCAACGGCACCGCTGGCATCTGGCGCCGCACCGCCATCACCGAAAGCGGTGGTTGGCAGCACGACACACTCACTGAGGATCTCGATCTCAGCTACCGCGCTCAGATCCGCGGCTGGCGCTTCATTTATCTCAAAGACGTCGTCGTCCCCGCCGAGCTGCCGCCGGACATGGATGGCTTCAAAAGCCAGCAGCATCGCTGGACGAAGGGCAGTATCCAGGTGTGCAAAAAGATCCTCGGCGAGGTGTGGCGCAGCAAGGCCCCGCTTTCGATCAAGCTCGAAGCCACCGCACATCTCACCTCAAACTTCGCCTACCTCCTCACACTCTGCACGCTGGTGCTGATGTACCCGGCGAATTTCGTGATGGGCAGCTCCTGGCACAAGGCCGTCTTCGTCGATGTGCCGGTGTTCTTCTTCGCGTCCTTCAGTGTCGTCGTTTTCTACATGACCGCTCAGGGCTCGCAGTCCCGCTGGGGCTGGCTGAAGGCCCTGCCCTACGTGCCCATGCTCCTCGCCCTCGGCATCGGCATGAGCATCAACAACGGCAAAGCCGTTCTCGAAGCCCTTCTCAACCAGGAAAGCGAATTCGTCCGCACGCCGAAGTATGGCATCGCCACGCAGGCCCAGGCCGCCGGGAAAAAATCTCGCTACAAGGCCGGCAAATCCATCGCCCTGTGGCTTGAGGTATTGCTCGCCGGTTACTTCGGCTGGATGATCGTCCTCGCCGGTCAACGCGGCCAGTGGGGGTCCATCCCCTTCCTCATGCTCTTCTTCGCAGGCTTCACCTTCGTGGCTGGTGGTTCATTGCTGAAACGATTCAGCATGGAACGCTACCAAGCGGCACCGGTCGCTGCTTAAACCGGCACCCCATCACGCGGGCCGCTTCGCCAGCGCCTCGCGGATGATCTTGAGCACCTGCTCACGTTCCGCGCCGGTGATGAGCAGGCGAGGTTCACGCACCCACTCCTTGCCGAGACCGGTCTCCTGGCACAGCAGCTTGATGTATTGCACGAAGTGAAGGTGTGTATCGAGCTTCATCAGCGGCTGGCTCCAACGGTAAAGCGCCCGCGCCTCATCCCAGCGACCTGCCTGAGCGAGATCCCACAGCTTTTGATTCTCTTTCGGAAAGGCGATGCCGCTGCCCGCCACCCAGCCGTCGATGCCGAGGATGGCAGATTCGAGGAAGAGATCGTCCACGCCGGTGAAAATCTGATAGCGGTTGCCGGTGAGATTGCGCAGCTCGGTGATGCGACGCGTGTTCGCGCTGCTTTCTTTGATCGCCTTGAGGTTCTCAATGTCTGCAAGTTCCACAAACACCTCGGGTGTCACATCGGTGTGGTAGCCCACGGGGTTATTGTAAAGCATCCAGCTCAGCGGCGTGGCTTTGGCCAGCGTGCGGAACCAATGCGCCGTCTCCTTGGCATCCGATTTGTAAACCATCGGCGGCATCACCATGAAACCATCGGCACCCAGCTTCTCACAATCCTGCATGTAGCTCACCGCGATGGGCGTGCTCATCTCCGCAACGCCGCTCACCACCGGCACGCGACCCGCAGAAACCTCCACGGCATGCTTCACCACGGCCCGTTTTTCCTCTGGCAGCATCGTTTGGTTCTCGCCGAGCGATCCACACACCACAAGACCTGCCACGCCGGATTCAATCAGAGCCTCCCAATGCCGCGCCGTCGCCGCGAGATCGAGCGACTGGTCTTGATGCATCTGCGTGACGACTGCCGGAAAGACGCCGGCCCAAGAGAGAGGTTTCTGATTCATGAGTTAGGATTCATGATTCCTGAATCGACTCGTCTCTTGATTGCTTTTTGACCGCGAACCTGCCAAAACATCCAAACCATGGCTTCCAACGGCATCTTGAGTCAAAATGCGGTCGCGGAGGCGCTGTTCGATGCGCTGCCGGATGTCGTCTTTTTCATCAAAGACGCCTACGGACGCTATGTGGTGGTCAATCACACCCTCGCCGCACGCTGTGCTGGGGGAGATAAAACACGCCTCATCGGCAAAAAGCCCGAAGAGGTCTATCCAACGCCTCTGGCGGCCAGTTATGCCCGACAAGATGA
>JBILVU010000161.1:0-11533 GCA_044370285.1 Prosthecobacter sp. | reverse complement strand
CGATGGCACGCCGGAGAAAGGTCGCGCCTTCCTCAAGCCGGCCATCCACACTGAGCGCGAGGCCATGATTGGTGAGCGCGATCCAGGCGTTCGGATTCCGGGCGATGGTGGCCAGCCAAAGCTCTTATTTGCCGCGATACAGGGCGCTTTGTTTCCAGCTCAAAAAGGCCAGGAAAACCACCCCCAGCAGGCACCAGAATGGGCGAACCTTTTGAGCCACCCACGAACAAATCGGCACGAGGAAGCCAATGACCGGCACATAGGCCCAGTGATCCCACACAGGCGAAAAAAGCGCCCCATACACATTCAGAAAGCCGAGTACCGGGGCGAGGGCACCGAGATAAAATAGCAGCGCGATGAAAAGACCTCGTCCGGCCTTCCACGCCGCGAAAAGCGCCAGCGGCACGCTTATCGGGAACAACCAGTGCCACCATGCGGCAGGCTGCATGCGCCAGTCCGGATAGATGAAGCACAGATCCGCCGGCCAGAGCAGCTTCCACGGATAAAACCATGCCACGCGTCCGGCATTGAGAGTGCGCTGCGCCAGCGTGGCCTCAAACTCACGGCCCTCGGCACCCACATGATGCGTCTCCAGCCACCACACGAGCACGCCGAGCACGAAAGTGATGATGAAAAACGGCAGCGCAGGCCGCCCATCCTGTCGCCAGCTCAAGCGACCGCGTTTCCACCAAGCGATGAGCAGCAGCGCAGGAGGCAGCACGAAAGCGGTGATCTTGGCCAGCAAGGCTGCGAGGCATAAAACAAGCGCCAGCCACCAAGCACGAGGTTTGAGAGGCTTGTCATCCAACCACCAGCCCACCGCGTTTCCGTAGGCGAGCAGTGATCCAAGCGTGAGAGCCAGTGAGAGGGCGTTTTTCCGCTCGGTGATCCAGGCCACGGATTCGACCATCATCGGATGAAAGGCAAAGACCGCCGCCGAAAGCCACGCACCGGGTAGTTTCAGCCGCGTGAGCACCATGCCTAGCAGCGCGGCACAGGCCGCATGCAGCAGGACGTTTTCGAGGTGATAAGGCAGTGTCCATTCGTGCCAGAGATGCCAGTCGAGCCAGAAGGTGGTGGCGGTGAGCGGGTAGTATTGCTGGAGCAGCGGATCATTCGCCCAGATGCGCCCGAGGCCACCGCTGGCGCTGAAAAGCGGCTCCAGCTTGCTCGTCCAGGCATCGTCATCCCAGACAAAGCCGCCATTTAAGGCCGGCCCATACACCACGAGCAGGGCCGCCAATCCGAGCAGGAGGTGGAAACGAATTTTGAGAGTAGAGGAGAGCATCCGGGTGTCTGGCGGCGAGCTTGCCACGCCATTCGAGAGTCTGTAAAGCAGCAGATAAACTCAGAGTTCACAAACAACCTGTAGTCCGTTACACTTTCTGAGCCTAACCACTCGTCAGACACCGATGTTATACGACCAGATTGTTCTCTATTCACCGCTGTCCCCTAAGGAGTGCCACAGGCGACTCGATCAGGCGCTGGATAAATGGCTGCAGGCCTACTCCGGGACAAAGCCATTCATTGGGAGCGTCTCGAAGGAGAGGCTAGTTTTACGCAAACGCCTTGGTTACCGAAACAGTTTTCAAACACAGTATGCAGCCACGCTGAACATGGCTGGAGATGGCAGGGGAACCATCATCGAAGGCAGATTCCGCCTTTTCCCCTCCACAGCTATTTTCATGATCTTCTGGTTTGGTAGTTTGTCATACTTTGCCTTGAGCCAATCACTACCGATGACCTTTACCTACGTCTTCGGTGAAGCTTCAACCCTACCTGAAAATTGGAGGCACCTTGCTGTTGGCCCTCTAATCATGATCTTCTGCGGAATGATCGTGGTGATTGGTTGCAGATACTTTGCCAGGAAAGAGGAGGCCGACATCATGGCGTTTTTGAACACCACGATTGATGCGTCCGAGAGATAGGCTGCGCCCGAGTGACTTCTGTCTTGAGTTTCAAGGCGCTTCTCCGTAGTTTTCAGCCGTCAGTGGATTATTCCCCACCATGATCGACGACCCTCTCTCCACCTCATCCGCCACGAGCCGCCCTCCCAGGCGGTTCAGTCTCCGGCGGCGTGTGCTGGGTGAGAGCGAAAACAAAATCGGCCTGCGCCCCGTGGAGGGCTGGCAGAAGCGGAACATGGATTTCCTCAATCAGGTGCTCATCCCGACGATCCTCGCCCCGCGGAAGCCGGGCTGCCATTACGGCGATCTGCCAGTGGCCACGCCGGAGCAAATCGGAGTAACGTGGCTGGGCCACGCGGGCTTCTTTGCCCAAGTGGGCGGCCTCAATATCGCCATCGACCCGGTGTGGGCGCTGTGGCTGGGCCCGGCGAAACGCCTGCGCCATCCCAGCGTGTGGGCGCACGATCTGCCACCGATTGACCTCGTGCTCATCACGCATGCGCATCACGATCACCTGCACCTTGCCAGCCTGCGAAAACTAGCCGCTGCCCAGCCGATCATCGTGCCGGAAGGCGTGGGCACGCTGGTGAAGAACTGCGGTTTTGGCCGCATCGTGGAGCTGAAAACCTGGCAAAGCGCCACCTTTGGCGATCTACGCATCACACTGACTCCCGCCCGCCATTGGGGCGCTCGCATGATTCACGACACGCATCGCGGCTTTGGCGGTTATCTCATTCAAAGCCCGTCGCAGACGCTTTATCACTGCGGAGACAGCTCGATGTTTGATGGCTTCACGGAGATTGGAAAACGTTCCCGCATTGATGTGGCGCTGATGCCCATCGGAGCCTACCAGCCGCCGAGTGGCCGCCCGGTTCACATGAACCCGGAGGAGGCGCTGGATGCCTTTGAAATGGTGGGCGCACGCCACATGGTGCCGATGCATTTTGAAACCTACCCGCTCAGTGGCGAGCCCTTGCACGAACCCATCGAGCGTCTCGAACTCGCCGCGAAGGAACGAGAGATCTACGACCGTGTGCGCCGACTGCGGGAGGGAGAGTCCGCCGTGTTTTGCCCGCCGTGAGCACGCGACCGCGCCTCACGCTGATCGCCGCCGTTTCGGAGGATGGCTTCATCTCACGCGGCCAAGGCGTACCCTGGGATCTGCCACGGGATCGCGTTCACTTCCGAGCCACTACCGCTGGAAAGTGGCTACTTCTCGGCCGCCGCACCTACGAAGAGATGCTCGGCTGGTTTCGCGATCACACGCCACTCGTGCTCACGCGGGATGCGAGTTTCGTTCCACCGATTGGTCAGGCCGTGCTCAGCGTGCCGCAAGCTCTCGACCTCGCGGCGAAAGCCGGTGCGGAGGAGATTTTCGTCTGCGGCGGCTCGGCGGCCTATGAACTGGCCTTCCCCCACGCAGATCGGCTGCTCGTGACCCAGGTGGGCACTCGCTTGGGAGCTGGTGTGGCGTTTCCAACGATCGAAACGCCTCCGTGGCAGCTCGTTTCGAGCGTCGACTACCCTGCCGATGCCGAAAATGCCTTCTTGATGCGTTTCGCGGATTACCGGCGGGTGTGAAACCTTTCAGCAAGTCGTTGCCCTTGCCCCATGCTCACGAACGCCGCTTGAGCAACAACCACAGCAGACCACCAGCCGTCACGATTAAGACAATGATAATGCTCCACGGCGTTGATGGGGCTGGTTCTTCGCCCTGTCCTGGTGCGGGCTTTGGTTTGAGCAGTTTTGCCGAGACTGGAGAAAGTGGAGACGGCGACATTGCCGACGAAGGCTCGTGACGTGTATCATCGCTGCTGTTATTCTTCGCTTCTACAAATCGGATTCTGGCGACTGAGCCAGCGCCTCTTTCAAATCCGGTGTAGAGAGTTTCAAACACAGGTACCGGCGGAGGAACTTCCTCACCGCTGTACTCGGCAAGCTCTCTTCGTATTCTGTTGGCGGTTGGACTGATCTCTGATCTCTCCTCTTCAAGTTTAAGCAGTGCAGCTTTGGCTGCATTAGGGTCAGTTGCACAAAGAGCCTTTGCGGCAGCGATACGGGAATATGGATTTGGATCGGTCGCCATTTTTTGCCATCGATTAACACGTTCGTCTTTGGTAGCATTTGCGAGTTCAGACTGGACTTGTCCGGTCTTGATGACTGAATCTGTCAGCAAACCTCGCGGAACATCGGAGGCGCCAAGCTTGATAAGCAACTGTTGAGAACGTCCATTGTTGATTCGCTGGAGGAACAGTGTTGCAACGGCCATGGACACATCATCGCCTGATTCTATCTCTTTCTCGATAACCGCCCATTGCTCCGTAGATAAGGGCTGAGAACGATCTATCACAGAACTAAGCTTCTCCAGCTCTAGGAGGCGTTGTGCGACTCCTGAATCGAGAGGCTTTGAACTGCATTCCAGGCAAAAGCCGAATAGAAGCAAGAAAAGCGATATGCTCCGCAGCAGCATTCTAGTCGTCATACTTGTCGAGGGTTTTGTGTTGCATGCCTGGGTTCGCCCAGTCTTTTGAGTGATCACCCTTCACTGTCTTGTGTCGCTTACAGGTGTAGTCTTCCGCGTCGTCGATAATCGCCGCAGGAGTTCCTGCCAAGTTACTCAAACCGTTCGACCAGTCGTATCGATCACCTCCGTCGAACGCCTTGTTTAGATTCAAATCTTCCACATTATTTGGCAGGTAGTCACTTCCGAGTTTGGAGGTTGTCTGTGGGTCTTTGTTGTCGTCTGGTCCATCCTTCCCATAAGCAGCTTGCCACTTCGTGACACCCTGGTTCTCGACATCCCAATAATCGCACCAGTCTTTGTAGTGCTGAGATTCATGTCTGGCTGTCCATGCGAAGTTGTCGATACCTTGCAGTGGATTGTTTGTGCCGTAGGGAGCGTCGTAGCTCAGCCGATCTCCGTCACTCAATTTAAACTTGTTTGTGTTCGGGTTGTATGCGCTTCCACTCTTCGTATACTCGACCACTGGATTTGGCCCCAATAAGGTAACTGTTTGAAGCCAATAGAAGAACCAATTGGGATCAGTGCCAGCTCCCTTGCCAGGATGATTTGTTTCATCACGAGGGAAGAACACTTCAAACTCTGCTTTGGCGATAACATTGCCGTCATATTTAAGGCGGGCTTTCTTGAGGCCGAACTGGTCGTTTTGTTCGGGGAGACCGGTGTAGGTGGCTTTCGCGGTGATGTAGTCTCCGCTGGCTTTTACTCTGCCACCTGGATTGTCAGTCGCGTCCCAATTAAACGTGGAGTTGGTGATGGTATCTAGCTCAAAGGTGAACTTGGCTTGCTCGGCGGCTGGCATCGAACCAATGCCCGGCACTTTGACTTTCAGCTTCATCGTCAACACGCCGCTTGTTGCAGTGCTGAACGTGAACTCGTTAGCCCCGTCTGGGATGCTTGCGGGATTGGTGCCAGCATCAACGGGAGCGTTCACCGGATCGCCTGCGGGAGTAATGAACTCTAAGGGCACCACGGGTTGCTCAATGAGGATGGGGCCGCTGGAGTCGCCGCCATAGCGAATCTCAAGGGTGTGCTTGTCACCGGAAGTGGGATCGGCCACGGCGAGTATCCAGAATCTTTCGGTGCGGCCTTGGGCGAAAGACAGAGTGATGCTTTGATTTCCGGGGGTGGTTTCGTCGGGGTCGTTTGCCCCGATGGGTGCCTGGTGAAACTGCAAGGTGTCACCTTTCGAGGTGATGGTGACGCGGCTGTCGGTGTTGGAAGAGTTGGGGGATGTATTGGTAAAAGCGTGCCGTAGGCCGACGGTGCAGGGGATCCAAGGTTTGAAGGCTGGTGTGGAGGTGAGGTCTCCTTTCTGGATGAGGTCATCGCCAAATGTAGCGGTATCATTGATGTTAATCTGAGCGGCTTCCCCCACCACTACACAGTAACCTTTGCCGGAGGGACCGGGGACACTGCTTTCCTTGGTTTCAACGACAAGCGCATCGGCCACAAGTGAGCAATACGGGTCCAGATCCGTGCTCCAAGTGGTGCGATCACCTTGAAGGTAAACATAACCGCGCGCCTTCCGGTCGGCCCTTGGAAGGGGGATCGGTCGAAAGGTCTGGCTTCCTTGATACACCGCCACGGCGAAGGTGAGACCGGAATCCACTCCAGTGCCAGAGGTCGTTACAAATCGACACGAGGAACCTTTGTGGTACGCGTATTTCGAATGCCCACCATTATTAGAGGTGGAGGAAGACGCCAGATATGATCCTTCGATCGAGTAAAGGTATGATGGAGTGGTGGACAAAATAGGACGATACTTGAAAACGGTGGAGGCATAGGTAGAGTTTACCGCGGAGGTTAGATCCGTTTTGGTGCCGCTTGGAGCGGTGTAAATCGTTTCGGTGGCATATGGCCATACTCCCGCGTTCACATTCCGCTTAACATGGCCTGAAAATGAGTTGTTGCCGGATGATCCGCCAAAACCGGCGTAAGAATACCTGTCACTTTCTTCGATCTGAGGGAAATCAAAAGGTAGAATCGGCCGGTTTACTTTCGGTGGTGTTCCGCCGGTGCCGCCTGTTCCGCCTGTTCCGCCTGTTCCGCCTGTTCCGCCTGTTCCGCCTGTTCCGCCTGTTCCGCCTGTTCCGCCTGTTCCACCCGTTGCTTGAGTCGTCAGGACAAAGTCTTTTCTTGCGACAGCTCCAGCCGAATCCATGGCGCGCAAGGAGAAGGAGGATGTTCCTTGCAAGCTTGGCGTTCCACTGATGATGCCGGTAGCAGTGGAGAGGCTCAAGGATGCTGGAAGTGAGCCCGTCTCCACGCTATAAACGTAGGGGGGAGTGCCGCCAGCGGCCTGGACTTGGGCATTGT
Organism: Prosthecobacter sp.; assembly: GCA_044370285.1. Lineage (GTDB taxonomy): Bacteria > Verrucomicrobiota > Verrucomicrobiia > Verrucomicrobiales > Verrucomicrobiaceae > Prosthecobacter. Next base: position 4,786 of record JBILVU010000161.1, on the reverse strand, counting down.
AAGCAGTGCCAACCACGGCATTGGGGAGTGAGGTGGTGGCGATTTCAAATACCGGGGTGATGGCAAAGGCGAAGGCCGTTTTGATCTGTCCAATATTGGCGATGGCGAAGTCGTCATCATCCCCGGTCGTAGCTGGCGTCCACGGCACGGGTAGGCCAAGCGCATCGTAGAACTTTTTCGCCACGCTCTTCACTTCACCCACGGTGACAGCACGATAGTCCTCACCAGTGCCACTCCATTGCTGGATCATGGTTTGTATCCCCGCTGCTGCGCTACTGCCTCTCACCGTGGTGAGCTGCTCCGCTGCTTTACGGGCAATCGTTTTGAGCTGGCCGACGTTGGCGGCAGCGTAGTCATCCGCCTGCTGGGCGTTGAGGACATTTTTCTCCGCCCACCAAGTGGGCGGAGAAAGCGCCAGGCCGGGCTGTAGGCCGATGGTGAGAGCTAGAAAGATGGCCATAGGCCGCCGAGAGCTCTGCCGCTGGAGGTTTCGAGGTGGAAAGGAACCTGATGGACGTGTTTTCATAGCCGTGTGATCGCCCGTAGATTTTCAAATCATGGCTGGGGTCCGTTGGTAAAATCCATCGGTAGGTCGCCCCTTGGTAAAACACGGAGACCATGGGGCAATGAGCTAGGACCGTCGGGATTCAGCAAGATGGCGGAGGTGCCATTTCCACCCGTTTTTGGATACAGCTTGAGCTGGTGATCCTTGTCGAGCACCATGACTTTTTCGGGCGCAGTGGCTGCGGTGGGACCGGCTTTCCACCAATACCATTCCGACTGGTTGCGACTGAGGGAGGTGTGAAGGGATGCGGTGGAGGGGGCAGCGCCGACTCCTGGCGTGTCCAGGAACTGGAAAGCTGCCCCCGCCATACCCACATCATCCCACAGGCTGCCGAAGGAAATCACATTGCCGGTGAGGTCGAGATCGGCGGCGATGGTGTGGAGGTTGTCCGTCTCGACTCCGGTGGGGGTGATGCGCAGGCCTTCATAATTACCGGAGAAGACCACCACGCCATTGCGCAGGCGGGCGCTGCCGCGAATATCCAGCAGGCCGCGACTATTGCTGCCGTCCGGCTGGGTGAGGGTGACCTCCCGCTGGTTTCGCCCGTCCGTGCTGAGCAGGCCGACACGGAGCGTCTGACCGTCGAGGTAGCCGAGGTAGATGGCGTCATCCCCATCGAAGTGGGAGAAGCGCCAGACCTCCCCGCGCACGATGAAGGTGTCCGGGCGGTCATCACTGCTGTCTCCGGGGCGGGGCAGGTTCCACAGCACATGACTTTGAGAACTGTCATGGACTGCGTAAAGCGGCATGGGCAGGCTGCCCGTTTGCCCGATGGCGGCCGAGGCCTGGAACAGACGGCGGTCCTCATGGTAGATGCCCACCTTCCGGCTGCCATCCGCGCAATTGACCACCTCCACCCCGCGTGTGCTGGCGCCGACCGTGCTATTGAGGGCGATCTTCACGAGGGAAGAGCAACCCGCCGCCGCGTAGTAGGCCATGTCAGCCCCCGAGCCCGACACATCTGGGAAGGTGCCGATGAAGGAGAGCAGGCCATTGGTGCTCGTCGGGATGCCGGAGACCGTTTCGAGCGCAGGGGGCAGATTGAGCGCGGGGTCTTGCGTGGGGATATACGGGTCCCCCGTCGCATCCGCCGCGTAAGCAGGCACATACGTCGCAAAGGGGGTGATGAGGGCAAACAGCCCGTTTTGCAGGTACCAAGTGCCCTGGGCCAGCGAAGCGCCCGCCTGCTGATCCCAGAGGGTGAGCGTGAAGTCTGTGCTGCCCTCGGGCGTGATGCGAATTTCCCTATCGTTATCATTACCCGCCGGGGGGAGGTACACGGACGGGCTGCTTCCCGTCTCAGGCTTGTAGAGCACGCCATCCACCCAGTAGGCAGGTGCCGGATCAGGCGGTGCCTCTGTGGTGAAGGTGCAGCCGCTCACGTTGAACTCCCAGACCATGTTTCCGCTGCCATCATCATAGCCAAACGTGCCGCCAGATGGTCCCGTGCTGACCCAGACCGCTTTCGGGTTTTGATCACCAAAACCCAGGATGGACACCGAGCCACCCGCCGTGCTGCGGTAAATATCCTTGCGGATACCTCCATGGCCGGAGAACGCCCGATGAAAATCAAAGCGCACGCGGTTCAACCAAAAAGTCCCGGCGGTGAAGAAAGGGCTGGCACCGGAGATCGGCGAGGCATCTTCGAGCACACGTCCCGGCCCCACCTCAAACCCTGACAAAGCCCATAAGCTGCCTGTAACGGGCGTCCCTCCGACGCTGCCACCGGACAGAGCCACCGCCACCGGTGAAGTTCCGCCCCAGTAATCCTTTGGCACGCCCGAAAGGGTGACCGTCTCCCCGCTGGCGGCGGCGTACACATCCGTCACGATGCCATTCGAATGATCGACCGTGCTGGAGGCCGGACTCCAGTTGAGCAGGATCACCGCAGCAGCTGCGGATGGAGTCAGGGCAAGCTGGCCGGAGGCCAGCAGCGGTGCGCTGCGGGGATTCCAAGTGATGGCACCCGAGGCACTGACTATGCCGCTCATGCTACCACCATAGCCATGCCACGCCGAAATAGTCCAAGCGCTGGATGCGCCGCTGCGGGAGATGGTAGCGTTGCCATCCTCGCCCTCATAGTAGTCTGCCGCAATGGAAACCGCCGCCACCACCGTGGTGCCGTTCCATGAGTGGATGGTGTGCTGCGTGCCATGCACGAAGGAATAAGTGCTCCCAAAAAACGACACGGTTGTGACTCCGCTATTACCTGATGTTTCAGTGCTGCCGTCGATCCAATACCCGTTCCAAAAGTATCCCGTCATGGCTCCGCTGATTCTCGCGTAGGGATTCGCCATTTCCTTCTGAATGGAAACAGAGCTGCCCCAACCGTACGCGTCTGAATTGTAGGTTCTGGTATAGGCGCCCCGCAGAACCGGGGGCGTCACAGTCAAATCCACGCTGTAAGTATTGGCTCCATTAGTTTGGAACCACTCGGTGCCGTCTATGTACTCGCCGCTCCAAATCGGCCCGTCGTTGAAGTCATGGTACCAGGAAGATTGGTTGTCGGAATACCCGCTCCATGTGACAGCCCCGCTGGTGAGGCCCGACATCAAGAACCCATCAATGGAAGCGCCTGCCGGATCGCTGCCAGAAACAATGGAAAGTGCCGCATGGCCGATGCGGCCCTGCACAGTGACCGAGTAGGTGGTGATGTTTCCCAAGCCGTCATCCACATCCACGCTGTAGCTATCGTAACGCATGCCGGTGCCGGCATCCTCCGAGGCGGACTGCCAGGTGTAAGTCCAGTCACGAATGGTCAGGCTGCCACCAGCAGGCGTGAAAAAGGGCACGGAAGTGTCCGCTTGGAGGGCGAACGCTGAAAGGAGCGAGGCCGCATGGATGAGGAGGTGTCGGAGTTTCATGAGAGGACAGGAGGGAAAGCTTTTCGATAATGAGGATCGGAAGACCCGCCCCGCAGCAGAGCGGGGCGGGAGGATGGAGTGGCTCACCCGCCGACGGTGAGGCTCACTTCATCGCTCCACTGGCCCACGCGTTGGTCACCGACGCGGAATATGGCTTTGTAGGCCCACTTGGCGGGCGTCGCGGGGAGTGGGGTGCTGTCTGCGTAGCCGGGCGTTGTGTCCTGAGCGAGGAAGACGAAGCCTTTGCCATCGGCGCGGTCCACCAGCAGCTCGATCATATCGAGGTAGGCGCTTTGGCCCTGCCAGGTCCAGGCGATGAAGACCTGCCCGCCGCGAAGCTCGACGGTGAAGACGGGCTTGAAGGTGGCGAAGTCCGGCCCCGTCTGCGCCGCACCCTCGATGCCGAGGGCCTGGCCGATGCCTTCGTTGTAGGAGGGATGCGCCTTGATCATCTTCACTAGGGCCCGGAAGCGCACTTCCACGCCAGGGGCCACAGCGGGAACGGCCGCCGGTAGGACACCACCTGCGGGAGCACCGCTAGCGGGCGGCGTGCCGCCCTCCCGGATGAGATCCTTCCATGCCGTCCACTGCTGGCTGCCATTGATGCAGACCTCCTGACAGGCCAGCGCATAGGCAAAGTAAGCGGCATCTGCCGCCTGCGAGGCCACCTGCTCCGGCGTGAGGCCGAAGGTGGCCACATAGGGGGCGATGTTGAGTTTGAAGGTGGTGAGCTGCGCGGAAAATTCCGCATCGCGATTCTTAATGTAGTCGGATTTAGGCATGGTTTTACGGCGTTTAGGTTGGGTGAGGGAGGAAAGGGGATCAGGCGGCGGGCCGTAGGGCACGAAGCCGGGATCGCCCGGCTCGCGGGCGTAACCGAGACCATCCGGGCCGAAGAACAGGTTCGGATCGTCCCAGCGGTAAGGCTGGCCGGGCGGGATGGAGTGGGGATTGGTGGCATCCCAAAAGAGCTGGCGCATGAGAAAGCGAAGGGCGAAGGGCCTGGGGCTTTGATCTTTGAGTTTTGATCTTTGATCTTTTGAGCCTAGGGCCGGGAGTCTGAAAAAGCTCTGAAATGGCCTGAAAACCCGGCAAAAGCGCCAAAACGGCACGGCGCGATGATTCCCCAGTGCGGTGGAATGATTTTACCTCACCGTTCCGTGATCGGCCGGTGAGGTGGAATGGATTTACCTCACGGCGGGATGACCGGACGGTGAGGTAAAATGGTTTGACCTCATGGCTCCACCATCCGCCGGTGAGGCGCGATGATTTGACCACATCCACCCATGATCCCGCCGCAAGGCTCCATGATCCCCCGGTGAGGCGCTGCCATCCCGCCGCATGGTCGGCTGGCCGC